>CAZFWQ010000324.1:0-4391 GCA_964522755.1 uncultured Oscillospiraceae bacterium
TAGCTTGAAGACAATAGCTTGAAGACAATAGCTTGAAGACAATAGCTTGAAGACAATAGCTTGAAGACAGCAGCTTGAAAACAGTTGCGCGAAGAACGCAGCCTGATGGAGGGATGTGTCTGTGCGTTTTTTCAGGATTTACTGGTCAGTTGTGTAATTATCTAACAATTTTATCTGTTCTCAATCAGTTTTTATTGAAAATTGACAATAAACAATTCCTCATGCTATCCTTGTCACAGTACCATGAAGCAACACGGCATTTCTCAATTGTTCATGTTCCGCCTATTCATATCTCATTTTGGAGGGCTTGCATGATTTGCTGGAAGTATCAAAACCATAAAATGAAGGATGGAATAATCCTTCGCAGGATAGTTACGATTTTTCTCACCCTGATTCTGACGGCGGTCCTGTTGACGACAGGAGCGACCGCTGCTTCTGCTACAGGGCCCTCTTCAGCGTCAGCGCGCACTTCAGCGTCAGCGCGCACTTCCGGATCATCGAACTCGTTTTCAGATGTGTCCGCCACTTCCTGGTATTCATCCGATCTGCGGTACATTGCATCGGATTCCAGAAGGATCCTGGAAGGTTATGCCGATGGCAGATACTACCCCGACCGCACCCTGACCGTGGAACAATTCATAAAATGCGCAGTCGTGGCGGCGGGCTTCAGGCCTTCCGCGAATGGCGGTCAATGGGCACAGCCATACATAGACAAGGCGCTCCTGATGGGCATGATCAGGCAGGGACAGTTTGATTCCTACAACCGGGGCATCACGCGCGGCGAGATGGCTGCCGTCATCATGTCCGGCATGACTGCAATTACAGGAGAGACACTGTTGCAGTACGATGCGGAAGAACTGAAGAAACGCATTCCGGATTATGCGGAGATGGATGCGGGAAGTGCCGAAAGTGTTTGCACGGCATACATGATGGGCATCCTGACAGGCTACCCGGATGGGAAGTTCCACCCGGAACGTGAACTGACAAGGGCGCAGGCTGCTTCCGTGATACGAAGGATGATCGATGCGTCCGTCAGGATGAAGCCTGCCCCGCAGGGGGATGGAACAGGCACGGACATGTGGTCCGACAAAGAGTTCGAGGAGTTCATGGCAACGGGGGAATGGAGAAAATATCTGAATCCTTATCTGTTCAGCGGGGTGAAGAATGGAAAAGTCGAGATGTTCTTTTTCGGTCCGAAAGTAACGATTGACCCGGTGACTCATGACCCAGTGAAAAGGATTTCAACTCTGGAAGAACCATACGATGGCATATTTTACCAGATTGTAAAACAATTGACCTATTACGCAAGGAAATACAATGGCACTGCAACTGTCGGATATGATCCGGAATACGGCGGCACGGTGGAGTTCGACTTTTCATCAGGGGCGCCATGGGATGGCCGCGGTTCCGGTGAAGGTGTCTGCTTTTCATTGAAAATCTCGGCCAAACCGGAAATCAAGCCAAATGTGGCATATGCGATACCGGAAGCGAAGGATGTTGAATTGAGGTATCAATGGCGAATCAGAAGACTATACAAGGATGAGGACATCATCGGCAAGGAGGTGGGCGCTTCACCTGCCGGGTATGACTGGTCAACCGGGAAATACGTGCAGATATTGCGAATGGTCTGCCGGGGTATTTATGGATTGAATCAAGGGGATGCATTCTGTGACCTGATGGTTGGCATGTACGATGAAACCGGACTGTCGCATGATCCCGTCATATTGGAGTATGCCGGGATATTCCCTGGCCTTGGCACATCCGTCATGTTTCATTTTCCCGACGGGCGGGGTCAGATGCTTTTCCATACTGGCGAGGTGCAAACAAGAAAATGAAGCATTTGCTGTGCATCATCCTCACTTTTGTCATTTCATCTCTCCCTCTGGAATCACAGGCGCTTACGTTCCGGAGTGCTGCCTTTGCTTCGTATCATGAAGTGAACGCCATGTCCAGCCAATCTGTTTTCAAATTGAATGAATATGCCCTCTACCGGTATTACATGGCTTCATACGAGGATCCTTCACGCATTGCCGGCAATCGCTTCATGCCGGACACGAATGCCTGGATGACGCGGACAAACGAGTCTTCTGAAAAAGGTGAATACCAGTACCTTGGATATTCGTATGAAAACATCCTCCTGACGAACGATCGCTGGTTTGCCTCGTCGGGGCATCTTGGAACCCGGTTTCGGAATGATTATTCTGGGGTGACATGGAACACTGTTGCCGACGTTCAAGGAGAACCTGTGAAAGCGCAGGAGAAGTGGTCGGGTTTGCATGTCAGTCAACACGATCTGTACGATTACATCGTCGCAGCCCCATTCTTCGACTCCGACCATCCCACCAGAGGGGAATCCCCGACCGGATTCAGTCTTTCTTCCCTGCTCCCGGAGAGCCGGTTCGTAACCAGAAGCTATCTCCTGACGGCGCCTACCCATTATGAGGATGGGGCAGTATATCTGCAATACAGTCAAAACGGCTTGTCAAACTACAATACGATACAGATACCGGCTCTGCCACGCGTGGAATGTGTCATGACAGCCGCTTCGGACATTACGTCAATCGAACGTGGTGAAACGCGTGACGTCATTGTGACCATCGACACGCGAAACAGCTATGCCCTTGTTTATCATGAACAGATGAAATCGGAGATAACAAAAAGGACTTACTGGGCCAGGGCGGGTGCCATTGCAGATACGGCTCCCGGAGAAACCACGGTGCTTGGCGTACGCCGAATCACTGTGCCGGACGTTTCGCCGAATACAACCATCCATGTCAAAGCGTCTGTATTCAGCCAAAAGGTGGCGGACATGGGCCAACCGGCTGAAGATATGGAAACGGCCACCCTCTTTATCGGGGAAACCATCCCTCTGGAATCCGATTCGACTGGCGATATTGCCGGCACCGAAACGGGGACTGTAATGGATTCCGCCGCCAATGCCGTTCTCAGGGCCGATTTCCGGGAGGGGGAACGATTTGACGTCACAAAGGGGATCCCGTCCACGGAAACCATGTACGCCCAAGTCGGAGGACGTGAGTACCTTGTCAGGCAGACATTCCATGAAGTGACGGGAACCATCACCTATACGGTCAATGTCAGACATCCTGTCCAGCCTGCCGAACCGGATCCGGTTCTCCTTGGTCAAGTTCCGCCTGGCCTTCTTCCGCTTGCCTCACCCAGCTCCTCTCCGTCTTCCCTGCCCGGCCAGCTTCAATCAGAAGTACCGTCGCCGTCATACGCCACGACAAGCGTCAGGGTATCGCGTGACTACTCATACTGGGAGATAAGCGCCCTGGAAGTATATGCGCTGGAATCCGCCTCGCTTCGAAACGACGCATTGCCCGGCGGTTTCCTGACATTGCACCCGTCCGTGCTGCCAATCCTGCAATCCGTCTCCCGGACTTCAGAACTGTCATCAGGGCAGCCACTGCAGCAGCCTGCATCGGCGTACAGTGCTCCAACCGTCGATTTCATCCATCAAGTGGACGATCTTCTGACGTATCACCTTCAGATCGGTTCGATATCACGCAGCGCAAATGCATCGTCATGGGATGACGCCTCAATCCGAAATATCGCGCAGTCAGCCGTGCCGGCAATCATGGTAAGGAATGACCGCCTCATCATCAACGGGAAAACAGTCTTGAGTGGTGCCGTCGCCTCGGGTTCAGGAGCGCGGCCCATTCCGGCGGAACCCGGATTCCTTTCGCGGGAAGCGCTTTTCATGCCGGGACTCGCCATTCCTGCAGCCGTCGTCAACGGAACTTATCCCACGACCGGATCCATCACCTATTCCCGCATGCCGCATTCAGTCATCAACGGGGGTATTCAGACATCATTAACCCAATCCATCCCCGGCGTGAATCCAGTCATCGTTCATACTCCTGTGGTTCTCTCAGCCGATCTTGTTTCGGATGATGCGCACAATCAAGACCCACGGGCGGATTCGGACGCTGGTTCCGTAGTACTGGGAAGACCTTTCGTCATCTTGCTTTCAAATTCCGGCAGCCACCTTGGCATACCGGGTTACGGCAGCCGTGATTACTCAGAGTACGTCTCGGACCGTGAAGTGCGGCTGTCCTTCGATGCGTATTCCGGCAGCCTATATAACGGCCGACTCCTCAAGGCGGGGTCATGGCATTCCTTCGCAAGCCTCGGTATCCCGATTTCCGAAAATCAATTGGAGCTGAAGGTTCCTTCATGGGTGCAGCCTGGAAGCCATCTGGTGGAAATCCGGACATGTTCCATCAACGATGCCTTCAGCGGTTCACGGGCGGCCGCTTCGACGGCGGGCATGACGGCGTTCCGGCAGCCGGTCGCGGGAACGCCGCAGCTGACGGGACGACTGGAATCCGGAATCAGCGCAAACCTGATGCAAGAGGCCCATGCTGTTT
>CAZFWQ010000325.1:0-4381 GCA_964522755.1 uncultured Oscillospiraceae bacterium
GAAGTGGATGAATGAAAGAATCCGTGCGGTGGTTCCCTGATGGGAAAGAAGAAAGGGTGAATATCATGAACAAGCAGGAAGTACTCAAAAGAATACAGGATTGCGGTGTGGTGGCGGTTGTGCGTGCGGAGAACGGGGAACAGGCGCTGAAGATAGCAGATGCCTGCATCAGGGCCGGCATTGCAGCCATAGAGATTACATTCACGGTTCCCGGTGCGGCAGAGGTCATCAGCCGCCTTGCACGGGAATATGCAAGGGGCGAAGTCATCATCGGCGCGGGAACCGTGCTGGATCCTGAAACTGCCCGCATCGCCATTCTTGCCGGAGCCCAGTATGTCGTCAGCCCATGCTTGAACGAGGAAACAGTGAAACTATGCCTGCGCTATCAGATTGCCTGCATGCCGGGCGCCATGACCGTGCGCGAAGTCGTGGCCTGCATGGAGGCCGGGGCGGACATTGTGAAGGTGTTCCCGGGTGAACTGTTTGGTCCCGCATTCATCAAGGCCGTCAAGGGTCCCCTCCCTCAGGCGCGGATGATGCCCACGGGCGGCGTGTCGCTTGAGAATGTCGGCGAATGGATCAAGGCCGGATGCGTGGCCGTTGGGGTGGGGGGCAGCCTCACAGCCGGCGCGAAGTCCGGCGATTATGAGTCTATTGCCGTCATAGGCGCGCAGTTTGTGGAAAAGGTGAGATTGGCAAGGGCGAAGTAGGCATTGGAAAATGCAGGAATCAGTCTGGTGTGCAAAGGTGTGTGCGCGAAGTTGAAATGTTGCACGCACAAGGTGCGTATGATGGGGGAAATCTATATGGCGTTATGGATGTGAAGCTGGAAAACAGTGTCAGATTCGATCGACCGTCTTTCGGTGAAATCATGCTTGGACTTGACCTGGGTGAAGGCATGTGCGGAATATCCGTTCCTTCATGGTATGGGAGGGCGGAGGCGAATACAATGTCACCCACGACCTGTAAAATGCTGCGACATGACCTGCGATGGTCAACTACGGCGCGACTCACGGTTCGCTGGCCATGACAACCCCCGGAGTTTTCAAATCAGTTCCAGACTATTGAGCAAAGTTCGGTTGCAGAACTCAACAGTGTCTGGGAAGCAATTACCGCGGAAAACAACACGATCATCAGTGCTATCAGTAGAATTCTCTTGCCCATCAGTTTTATTCCTCCAATTCAACATTCGAGGTGCTAGGAATTTCGGCATTTCCCGGTCATATAAGAGGTAATCAAGGGTATGCCTGCAAGCATGTTCACGAACCCTTCAAAAAAAGTGACTTGCTGATGCTGCCTTATTTGATTACCCTGTACGGCTGACACTATGCTGACAAAAAAGTTGCCGATTGATTTGTTTTGCGGCTTTGACGCATTTCACCCGAAATTTCGATCAACAGTGTAAAAATGGACGTAGACGAGATTTGCTTGCTGTTTTCCAACAAATGACACATCAGTGCTTCAAGCACGTCGAAAACATTTATCAGGATGATGGATTCTTCGATTGAATAAGGTATCTTGCGGGAAATAATCAGTATCATTTCATGTGATTGGGATGGATTCTTGTTTTGTTGCACAGCGTCCGGTTTGTAGTTAAGCACTCGGAAACAGCGTAGGGAAAGTGAAAAGCGATTGCTTCTGAAACATCAGGACTTCCGTCAATAATCTGGAGGCAATGAATGATTCTGATTATCCTTGATGAAGAAATGGGCTCTTTCAAGCAAGAACGTCATTTCATGCAAACATACGCATTGTCCCGTACACATCGCACGGACAGAACAAATAATTCAGCAACTATTCCTGAAGCAGTCAATTCAGCTAGAATGGATGTTCCAGTCGCTGTGCCTGTTTTGTCAGAAACGGAATTATTCGGCAATGAGTTATCCGGCATGGATTTGTCAAGGTTCATCTTTGAAAAGGATTCCGATATTGACACGCCATATGCCTCAAATCAGCAGACCAATTCTTCAGCTGCATTGGAGCACAATCCTGACTATTTCAGTCTGAAGCCTGTCCGTCCGGATCAGTTTGCCGATGCCATACACCGGGCGGCGGAATGCATAAGGCAGATGGACGCAGATGTTTCCGCGGAAGTCTGCCTACAAACATTCAACCGATTTGAAGTTCTTTTATCCGGTAAGCCTTTGAAGTGGAATCGTTCAAAAGCAAGGGAACTGATGGCTTTGCTTGTTCACCGGACCGGACACAGGATTGGAAAATATACGATTTGCGATTTTCTCTGGCCTGACAATGATCCGATCAAGGCGCTCGTACAGCTTCAGACGACGGTGTGCACCCTGCGTAAATGCCTTGTCGGCATTTCCAGGAACGCCATGAGTATCGAGTATTCCAATGGCGGATATCGGCTCAAACTCGGAGATGTGAAATACGATAAAGTGCATTTTCTGGAGTATGTTGAATTATTCAGGAAAACAAAGGACATCCATTGGGCTGAAGAAGCGGTCTCACTACATGACAGCGGGTACTTTGCCGAAGAGGCATGGTCATGGGCAATTGAATCCACAGAGAATCTAAGAACCCAGTATGAGAATCTTGTGTCGGAAATTGCCGAAACACTCTCTGGAAAAAAGCGTTCCACCGATTGATCGAAACGGCGAAGACTTGTTATGACATTGGCGTGGTCGCGTTTTTCTTGCCATCCGGTAGGCTCTGGACAGACTCGGTTTTCTGGCAGGCCGATTTGTGCAGACCGGCCCATCCATGCACACAGATCCATCCATGCGTATTCCGGAGGACTTGGATAAGCAATCCGGCAGGATCATGGATAAGCAATCCGGAAGGATCATGGATAAACAATCCGGAAGGTTCTTGAATAGGACCGGAAACGTTATTGACAGGCAGCGCCTCTGTTCCGATATGGAATAGAGGCGCTGCCTGCTGATGAAAGTCTTTCAGGTGTTCAAATTGATGCGAAACACAATGCTGACTTCATTCAAAAGGGGTAGTCTCCCCTGAGACTGCCCCGTAAACAACCCATCGATTCCGTTCACACTTCGTTCATGCCTTGTTCACGGGGTCTAACCCCATTGCGAGGAACGGAGGAATGAGCTTGCTCCTGTTACGATATGGAACAGAGACGCTGTTTGTCTGATGAAAGTCTTTCAGGTGTTCAAGTTGATGCGAAACTCAATGCCGACTTCATTCAAAAGGGGCAGCCTCCCCTGAGACTGCCCCCCCTTACCAGTTTGTTCTGTTCACACATTGTTCAGAGTTCATAAAACCTTGTTCACGGTGTCTGACCCCATTGCAAGAAAAGGACGAACGAGCTTAATCGGGTTCTGTTACTGGTACTGTTACCTTAATCCAGTAGTACTTCTTGGTTCCATCCTGAGCAGTTACCAACAGCCAGATTCTATCAAGACTGCTTTCTATTATGATATTTGTGCTACCCGGTACATAGGTATTTATGTAGGCTGCATCACTAGCTGGCTGATCAGAACTCCGTATGAGAACATATTTGATTTCCGAATATACATTGCTTTTCGTTAATTCTAAAGCTATGCTGCTACCACTTGTTACTGTAACAGTTAGTCCGAGACTGTTCGCGGTAGAAACCCCACCGATCGTCCAATTATTAAAGTCTGCTGTAAGTGCCACGCCTCCGAGTGATCCTGCTGACAGCGTCGCATCATTGCTTAGTGTTGTCACTTCAATTGTGGTTACCTCTGATGTGTTCCCAGCTACATCTTTTACGACCACATATGCTTTATAAGATGTAGCTGCTGTCAGGCCCGTTACATCGGCTGTGATTGCTGCCGCTGACGCGGCTGCCGTACCTTTTGTTATTGCGTCATTTGTTCCTGGGTCTTTAATTTTCGCTGCGGATGGAGCTGTGGCCGCGGCTGCATAAACCAAGTAGTAATAGGTTCCTGCTTCATTTGATGTGAAATTCAAGGTTGCAGTTGTGGCTGTCACGGCACTTGCGCTTGTTGCACTTAATATGGGTGCTGTTATGTCTTTGTTTACTGCAACTGTTTTAGATGCAGGTGTAATCGCAAAGCCCGACGGATTCGCAATTGCCACCGTTACATCCGCACCGTTTGCCACTGTAATGGCTGAGATTCCAAGTGTACGGGTTAATCCCGTTCCTGACAACACTCCCTTGGTTGCTCCCGTTACCGTGATGTCACCCACTGCCAGGATTGTAGGATCAACATCGAATGTAAGGGTCAATACGGTGGTCGTCACTGTTGCTGATGTCCCGTTCGCTGTCAAGGTGGAAAATGCTACCGGTACGATTGCTGTTACTGTTACAGTGAATACTGCACTTGTTTTTGCGGTTTTTGCTCCTGTTGCAGCAGCATTGGTATTGGTCATTTCACAATAGTAGTAGAAAGTTCCTACTGTACCCACTGCCGGA
>CAZFWQ010000326.1:0-4380 GCA_964522755.1 uncultured Oscillospiraceae bacterium
TCCCGCACCACGTCGCGCCCCATGATGCGCGCGACGCCGGAAGTGGGATGAAGCACCCCGCACAGCATGCGGATGGTGGTGGATTTCCCCGATCCGTTCGGTCCCAGGAATCCGAAAATGCATCCCTTCGGGATCTGGAAACTGATGTCATCCACAGCTGTGAATGACCCGAACCTCTTGGTGAGATGGTCCACCTCAATGGCAAAAGGCTCCTGCGAACCTTTGCCGCCGTTGTTTGGAAGATCGTCCCGATTCAGCGCGGCCTTGGTCTTTGTTTCGACATCCATAAGGAATCTCCTCACTGTTCCGAGACTGCGCCGGGTATCTCCGCTTCCAGGGACATGCCGGGTTTCAGCCCTGAATCGATTCCTTCCACCACAACCTTGAACCGAAAAACCGTGCTTTCCTTCGATGCGGTTGTCTCGGTGTTTCGCGGGGTGAATTCAGCCACATCGGATATCCACGTGATGCGCGCGGGAATCTTCTTGCCCGGCAGCGACGTGGCAACCAGGTCAAGTTCCGCTCCCAATCCAATGGCGGACAAGTTTTTCTGAGGAATATACAACCTCACGCTTAAATTTTTCAGATCCGATACGGTGCCGATGGCCGCTCCCGCATTCACCACTTCGCCATCGTTGATGGAAAGCAGCGTAACCACGCCGTCGCAGGGCGTTTTCAGGATGTATTTGCCAAGGATTACCCGGCTTTGCTCAAGGGCGGCCCGAGTCTGGGCCAGGTCCGCTTCCGCTGCCTGGATGGAGGTTGCGGCGGTCCCATTCGCCAGAAGGTCCAATTGAGCCTGCGCCTGTTCGTACCGGGCTTTGGCCGCCGCGATGAGCTCGGCACTGGCACCGGCCTTGACCTGGTCCCGCTGGTTTTTCGCAGATTCCAGCTGCTTCATGGCGGTTGCGCGAGCGGCTTTTGCGGCATCCCGGCGGTATACGGCGTCCTTATGGGCGGCATCGGACAGGTCTCCGCTCTTTTTCAATGCTTCGGCGTCTGCCAGTGACTGCTCGGTATAATCGGCCAGCACGATGGCACTGTCAACGGCAGCCTGCGCCACGGCAACCTGTGCATCCAATGTTTTGATCTGCTCGGCACCGGGTCCGTTGCGCAAATCCTCATACTGGGCCTTGGCCGATTCAACGGCGAATTTTGCCTGATCAACCTGCTCGGTGCGGCTTCCGTTTTTCAGTTCGAGCAGCCTGGCTTCCTTCGCAGCGACAGCCTGCTCCATCTGCGTCACCGAAAGCGCCTGGACGGATGAATCCAGAATGGCCGCAGTCTCTCCCCGGACTACAGCCTGACCCTCCGCCACCTTGAGGGACTCGATTCTCCCGGCCACCTCCGTCACGATATCGGCTGATTCCGCCTCCACGGTGCCTCCGAGCACCAGTGGCCCGGCTGCGCCGCAGCCGCCAGCCAGCAGCAGCGATGTCAACACAAGCATGGACAGGAGCAGGATGCGGGAAGAAGGAATAATCCGCGGCATTGCGCGGCGAACTGCCTGGTTTATTCTCCGGGGCGATTTCATCTCCATTTTCAGCCATCCTCCAAAACGATTCATTCCGCCTTCATGTCATGTCACCGGAAATAATCCGGACCGCAGCGGTCCATATGAAACGAGCCTTCTGTGTCATCCATTTTTCATTGCGTTTTCCCGCCGGACCTGAGTGATCCGTTTTTCATTGCGTTTCCCCGCCGGACCTGAGCAATCCGTGATACAGCAAATCTATGGTGCGGTCCGCTTCGGCTTCGAAAGTCGCGTCATCCATTCCTGTGAGGACGCATTGACCGAGAAGCCCGGCAAATGAGCCTATTATGGTTCTCATGACAGTGTTCCTGCCAATGTCATCCCGCAGCACGTATTCGTTTTCCAAACGGTTGAACAACGGCTGAACGGTATCAAGTGCCTTTTTATAAACATGCTCGAATATGGCGGTCCGTATCTCCGGATGATACATCGCCTCGGTCAGCACAACCTGGAACACCGGCATCATATGCCGAAGCAGCCGAAGACGGTCCATGAGGAGTTCCTTCAGGATGATGCGCAAGTCCTTTCCATCGGATGCAGCGACGATTTTCTGCAAACCGTCCAGAACGATGGCACCGCTGACCGAATTGACGAACTTCATCACGATGGCCGACAGCATCTCTTTTTTCGTCTTGAAATAGCGGAAAATAGTACCCTCCGCTACCCCGGCCGCCTTGGCCACCTCGCTGGTGGTCGCGCCCGCGTACCCTTTTTCCGAAAACACCGATACCGCGGCAGTGAGGATGTCTTCCATCCTGTCCACCGTATTGCCCGCACGATTGGATCTCCGCGCCATCCCGCTTCCTCCGGTGATATCCAAAAAATATCATTCATCTTCCAAATGCACTTGGCACGTACGAAAACTGACCTGGATGCAAAGAGTCATAGTTAAATGAGTGATTGCTCACTCATTCTAAATCCAAAAGAAACCCGGTGTCAAGACCGATTAGGGTCCCGCACCGGGTTCATTCCCTCTTTCAGCACAATCCTTTCAGGGTACCGCTTTTCAGCGCAACTGTTTCACAAGGTCCAACCTGCTTCACATTCATCTCATATCTACTTCGGGAACCAGTGCTTTGTCCGGTTTGCGATTTTCACCAGCATCAGCATGACCGGCACTTCGACAAGGACGCCAACGATGGTGGCAAGCGCAACCGGAGACTGGGCGCCGAACAGGGTGATTGCGACGGCCACGGACAACTCGAAGAAATTCGAAGCGCCTATCATGCCGGCGGGCGCAGCTACGTCATGCGGCAGTTTCAATGCTTTTGACGCCAGGTAGGCTATGAAGAAGATTAGAAAAGTCTGTATGGTCAGCGGAATGGCGATGAGCAGGATATGAAGCGGATTCCCAAGGATGACCTTACCCTGGAACGAAAAAATGATGATGAGGGTGAGCAGGAGGCCGGCGATGGTCGTGTAATGGAATTTCGGGAGAAACGTGTTCTCAAACCAGTCAATGCCATGCTTGCGGACCAATACGGCCCTGGTCGCCATTCCGGCGGTCAGCGGCACAACAACGAACAAGGCCACGGATAAAAACAGGGTTGTCCATGGCACGGCGATACCGCCGATGCCAAGCAGCAATCCGACGATCGGGGTAAAGGCAACCAGGATGATCAGGTCGTTGGTAGCCACCTGGACTACCGTATAGGCAGGGTTTCCTTTCGTCAGGTGGCTCCAGACAAAGACCATGGCCGTGCAGGGCGCCGCCCCGAGCAGGATGGCTCCCGCCAGATAATCCTTCGCCAGCGCATCGTCGATCAGCCCGCGGAAGAACACAAAGAAGAAGAGCCATGCGATGGCATACATCGTGAATGGCTTGATAAGCCAGTTCGTCACCCAGGTGACATATAACCCTTTCGGATTTTCACCGACTTTGCGGATGGAAGCGAAGTCCACCTTCAGCATCATCGGATAGATCATCAGCCAGATGAGGACGGCGATGGGAATGGATACGTTGGCATATTCGAACTTGCCGAGAAAAGACGGAATGCCCGGCAGGAACTGCCCGATCAGGACGCCGGCCGCCATGCAGGCCAGCACCCAGAGTGACAGGGTCTTCTCGAACAGGCTGATTCCCGGCGTTTTATCTTTGACGGCGGGTTTCGATTGATTTTCCATTTTCGTGCCTCCTGCTTTCGTTTTCATGTTTCCTGCTTCCATTTTCACGCTTTTGGCCTGCCTGTTCGTATTTCAGGCCTGCATATTCACTTATCAGGTCTGATCTTCCTGATTGCCTTCACTTTCTCAAACTGCCGATTTCCTCCCGAAAGGTTGTACACTGTCCTGATTCCAAGGTTTTTCAGGATGCCCTGGGCTGCATTGCCTGTTACACCCTTGTTGCAGTAGGTCACAGTCGTCACGTCTTGGTCCAATTCTGAGTGTGCTTTACGAAGCATGTCCTGAGGAAGGCTTTGGGCCGTGGGCACATGGGCCTGGCGATATTGCTTCCCGGTCCTGGCATCCACCACATTGAGCGTTTCGCCGGAATCCAGCTTATCCAGCAGGGCATCTGCCGTCATCAGCGGGCGGTTGCCGGAAAGATCGTTTGCAAGTATCATGCCTGTGTAGATGATCGGATCCTTCGTTGTGGAATAAGGAGGAGCGTAAGCCAAATCCAGATGCATCAGGTCTTCCGCCTTCGCATGGAATGAAATGGCCGTGACAAGCACGTCTATCCGCTTGTCCACTCCGGCCTTCCCGACAATCTGCGCCCCAAGCAGCCTTCCTGTCGCACGCTCCGCAATGGCCTTGATGAGCATGTCTTCGCCGTGGAAATATTCGGGCTTGTCCGGTTTGATGTTGTGGCATACGGCCACATCGAATCCTTCCAGCCGTGCCTC
>CAZFWQ010000327.1:0-2805 GCA_964522755.1 uncultured Oscillospiraceae bacterium
CATTCCATGGCGGCACCGGAACACCCGAATGCGTCCATGGCCTTCTTCACCACCAGGATCATGGCGGCAATATTGCGCAGCTGCTTTTCTGTGACGGCGGCCACTTCCATTTTCGAATGGAGGTCCGCCAGTTTCTCCAGCAGCTGCGGGTCCTCGGAACCAGCCAGGGCAAGCACATCGCGGAAGAACGGCCCGGAAGCGAACGGAACCACTTCAATGCCAAAACGCTCCAGCAATTCCGGCTCGTTCACCATGACGCTCATGAAATCCTTCGGGCGATTCCCGACCAGCAGGATGCGCATGGTTGAAAAGGCTTTCACGACCGCAACCGTCCGGCAGAAATCTTCAATGCCTGAAACCAGTGCCGCATCCGTGGAATGACAATTCTCAACGTACTGGAAAGGAACATTGTACCGCTGCAGCACCTTGCCGGAAGCAAAGATGCCGCACTGGGTATCCAGCGTCCGCACGCCAGCAGCGTCGGGAGACGGATCTCTTGCGCCCCAGAGAAGGACGGGTTTGCCGACAGCCTTGGCGACACGGGCGATAATCTCCTCCAGCCCGAAATCGCAGTGGACCATGAATACGCCGTCTACGCCGGCCGCCTTGAGGTGATCCGTCACAATCGGGATCTGATCCGGTGTGGCGGCGATACCGTCGGGAACAAGCCCTTCAAGGTCCACCCACTCGATGGACCCCTTCACACCTTTCAACGCTTCATACAGATTTTCCTTCGAGCGCAGTACATTTTCTGTCTTTGAGAATCCCATCCCCCGACGGACCGGGACAAGGCCGATTTTCACTGTCATCTTTCTTTCCATCTGCAACCTCCGATATGATTCAGTATGTTCATCAATTAACGCCATTCCATATAGAAACATTGTTTGGTTTCTGCAGGTATTCTGCACGGAAACCTTTTCTTCCTGCAAGTATCCGGCTTGCAATAGTTCTTTCAACCTGTAAAACTCCGACTAGGACGCGAATTCTTTCATCACGTCAGTATCCGACGTGAACCATGTTCTTCCTACATGCGGAGTACGACCTTATAAGCCGTTCTATCCCGCGTCATTGCAACGGCCCGGTCGATGTCGGCCGCAGGCATCACGTGGCTGTAGAACGTTTTCAGGTCAAGTTCGCCGCTGGTGACCATTTCAACGATCTCATCATGGCAATCGTGTTCGCGATAGGGGAAAGATTGTATGTGAAGCGTGACATGATTCGGCAGATCAAGCAAATCGATTTTCGAATCGTGCGGGCTGAGTACGCCGTACAGGGCTATTTTACCGCCTGGACGCAACCGCTTGGCGCCTTCCAGCAGGATGGCCGGCTTTCCGACGGCATCAATCACCAAATCGAACTTCTGACCCTGCAGCGCGGCATCAGGCGTCGTTTCGTGTGTGTTGACCACCTGATCAGCCTGAGCCTCGTTTTTGATTTTTTCCAGCCGCTGCGGATGGTGCCCGATGCAGCAGACGCGGCCGGCCTGCTGCCTGCGCATGAAGAGGCATAAGCCGAACCCGACCATGCCGTCCCCGTAGACAAGGACATCCATGCCGGGCTTGAACCCGAAATTGCGCAGTGATTTGAAGATTTCCTTGACGGAAAGGATCAGCGCTGCGTCATCCATGGATATGGATGACGGGATTTTGCGCGTTCCGGATCTGTCCGGCAGGTACGGCGGTTCCAGGCCGTCATCAATCATCGCCTGCACATCTTTCACAAGGGCATATTCGGCCATTCCACCCCATCTGATGATATAACCCGCATCGGGTGCCGGCCATGGCAGGTTGGGATTGATGACGGAATCTCCGACTTGAAAATGCCGCACCTTGCTGCCGACGTCAATGATGCGGCCGGCGCCTTCGTGACCCAGGATGGCTGGGTATGTGAGTACTTCCCGCGAGTGCTCATCATCGATGAATTTCATGTCGGTCCCGCTGCAAAACCCGCATGTTTCGACCTTGACCAGACAGTCATATTCTCCCATGACGGGTTTTGGAATTTCGACCATGCCCGTTTTGCCTTTTCCAAGGATCGCAACTGCTTTCATGACGGTCCTCCTCATCAATTCTGTTTTCTTTATCGACTGGCTTGGATCAGATATTGAATCAAGTCATGGACGTATCATACTACCTCGCGGGACAGAGTCTTCAAAGTCGAAACTATCATGCTGCCGCCCCGCACAGTTTCCATTTGGTCAATGGCATCATGTCACCCGCCTTGAAACAGATCTTTCACGTGCGGATAGATTTTCTGGTACAGGGCGAATCCGGAACCGTAAACCGCTTGCAGGCCTGGCTGTGGTTCGGTGAGGCGATCGACCCGGACGGAGGCAGCCGCATCGGCCAGGCTGCCATACACACCAACACCGACGCCTGCCGCAAACGCGGCACCCGTCGAAGTCGCATCGCCGGCGGGAATCGTCAGCGTCCGAAGCCGTACAGCCATGATGTCCGCCAGAATCTGGCACCACAGATTCGAACGGGCTCCTCCGCCAATCAACCGCATTTCATTGATTATATCAGATTGTGAACCCGCCTCAAAAGCACTTCCTGATTGTGAACCCGCCTCAAAAGCACTTCCTGATTGTGAACCAGCCTCAAAAGCGCTATTCGACCGTGAATCAACACCTGAAGCATCTTCAGCCCGCGCATGATCCCTGAATATGTCCAGGATGGAGCGGAGCGCATAGCCTGTTCCCTCAAGCACGGCGCGTGCGAAATGGGCGCGCTTGTGCATGCTGCCGATGTTGAAAAACACACCTCTCGCATTGGCGTCGAAAACCGGCGTGCGCTCCCCGTCAAG
>CAZFWQ010000327.1:2815-4366 GCA_964522755.1 uncultured Oscillospiraceae bacterium
CAGGAATGTCAATCCCTCACTGCCTGCCATGACGCCGGATGCGGCCGCGTCCAATTCCCCGGGGTTTGCGAAATCAAATGCCCCGAGGGCCCATTCAATGGCCTTCCCCGCATTCTGCATCGTGCCGAATACGCCGCAGTTTTCCCCATCGAGGCTCATGATGTTGAATACGCGTTGTTTTCCATCGAACAGGGGTTGGGAAACATTTTGGGAAATCCATGCCGTGGTGCCCAGCGAACAGTAGATTTCGCCCGGACGAACCAAACCTGCCGCAACATTTGCACAGGCGCCGTCTCCGCCGCCGGCCACAACGGGAATGCCCTGCATCAGGCCGGTCTGCGCGGACGCGGCGGCAGAAGTCGCGCCAACCACATCCGTTCCACGGTACAATGCCGGGAACTTGTTTCCGTCTATGCCGAGATCCGAGAAGACATCGTGAAGATATTCCTTCTTGCTGATATCAATCCATTGGGCATGCGACGCATCGGAAAAATCAGTGACAGCCGTGCAGCCCGTCAGTTTGGATACGATGTAATCCTTGGCCTGGACAAATCGGGTGGCGGAAGCATATTGCGCGGGTTGATTCTGTTTCAGCCACAGCACTTTGCAAAGGCTGGATCGGGGATCGAGCACATTGCCGGTCAGCCTGTAGAGCGGGTCCTTTCCGATGATGCGTTCGATCTGCCTGCATGCGTCGACCGCCCGCCGATCAGAATGAATCATGGCCGGCCGCACGGGATTCCCCTCGCTGCCCAGCGCCAGGCATCCGAGCATGTGCCCGCTTACGCCGATTGCCGCAATCTGCCGCATGATCGACGGATGACGTTCCGAAAGCTCTTTCGATGTCTGGCAGACCCCTTGCCACCATAGCCCGGGATCCTGCTCCGCAGCACCTGTGGCATCGGTACGGGTCGGGTAGGCAAATCCGGCGGAAGCAGCCACATGTCCCTGTTCAGACAAAATCGTCGTTTTCAGCGCGCTGGTACCGATGTCAAATGCCAAAAGATACATGTCTGCCTCCGTCACATCTTCCGAAAATCCCTGTGATCCACCTTCTGTTCAAGTCTCATGCTACTTCTGTCCAGGTCTCATGAAACATCTGTTCAAGTCTCATGCTACTTCTGTCCAGGTCTCATGAAACTTCTGTTCAGGTCTCATAAAACTTCTGTTCAAGATTCAAGCACCCTTGCGCCCATCGCCCTCGCTTCATCGCGCCAGCGTGCCACAGTCGCCGCATCCGCCTGATCATAGGCTGTTTGCGGCGGCGTGCCCATCCGATCGGATTTGGATGCGCCCAGCGGATGATAGGCAAGAAACTCCAGAGGCTTGTCCAGCTCTAGTGATAAGACGCCCAGTGCTCGAAAATGGTCGGTCCTGTCATTGAGCGAAGGAATGATGGGACATCGGATGATTACATCCGCACCCATTTTGCATAGCCTGCGCAGGTTCTCGAGAATCGGCGCGAGGCTGGCCCCGGTGTACGCAAGATGCCTGTCCGGATCCGTCTCCTTCAAATCATAAAGAAACAGATCGGCATGCGGCGCAATCTGC
>CAZFWQ010000328.1:0-3462 GCA_964522755.1 uncultured Oscillospiraceae bacterium
TCCCACTCGATATTGGAATCCGTGACTTAAACAATTTTGTATGGCTGATGTGGTTTGTGATATTCCTGGTTGCTCTCAGTCTCCCTGATATCTGGAGTATCCGACTTTTTGTTGCCATTTTGTTGCCAGCAGTTTCATAGTGATACTTTTACAATCCATTATCTTTCAGGTTCACTTCGCACGGCTTTTTTCACAGGAAATCTGATGCGCATCAAAATCTTTTTGTAGCCGTTCAGTATAAACTCTTTGACAAACGGTGCCATGCCGAGGGTTTTTCCGGTTTCCGCATCGCGCAGGAACCCGAAATTGTGCTCGTGCCGGTCCATATTGAAGATGAGACCGTCAAAAAATAGCGTTTCCGTAATGATTATTGTATTCCAAGCCTGGAAAATCCTGTTACATCACGATTTTTTTGGAACACATCCGTTTTATTGACAAATAACATGGGTATATCATTACTAGAGAAAAAACATTCATTCAGATTGACGAAGGGCGTCGGAAAACAAATATGGTTCAAGTCAATGAGAGAGCAGGTTCAAATTGCAAACACAAAACCGGTTTCACATTGATTGAGCTGACCGTCGTGACAGCATATCAAACAGTACTTACCGCGCGTACATCCTCTCGAATACTTTTGGTGGTACTTGGCCGTCATTCCCATCTGATTTGCAGGGGAAAGTAGTACCAGACGTAACCGGCCTCAAGATCATGCCATTTTCATACAGAAAAGCTCCAAACGATCCAATTGTCTATGCCAGCACAAAAACAGGTGATGTTTGGAATGCGGATCTTTTCTATTATGAAGGCAAACGATGATTCCGGCATATGATTACTTACAATTCCTGCACGACCATTACTTTCAGCAGCATGTCCGGCACGGATCTGAAAAATCAGATTGATGCAAACCCAAATCTGTGGATACCGGTCAAGTATATCCTTGCGGTTCAATACACACAGACAATCATCATTGAGGTGAAATATTATGAAGTACACAATTGACAAGAGGATCCCGTTACTCAATTATACAAAAGCTTTCACTCTTGTTGAGCTGATCGTCGTTATTGCAATCCTCAGTATTCTATCTGCTATTGCGGTCCCGAGGTTTTCAGGATACATTGCAAAATCCAGGACCGCAGTCTGTGATACAGACAGGAGCACGGTTCAACGCATGTATTCAACTTACGTTGCAATGGGAAACAATGAAATTGTAAAAACAGAGAATGCCTTACCCTTACTGGCCAATGCAAACCTGCTCAGTGCCCAGGCTATCCTCTGCCCTGATGGGGGCGAAATTGATTTGGTGCCAAATGCCGATGGTACGGTAAGTGCTGTCTGTACATTCCATTCAGCGGGTTCTACAGGATTGGCGACAGTCACAAATTCCGGGGATTCGGTAGTTGCAGATGCATTACCTGTTGATTCCACTAAAATAGTATTTGGAGCAAGCGTACCCAATACCAGTAATCTTCTCATCGTAATGGGAGATTGGAATACTCAAAATGGCATATTGAGCCCGACAACCAAAAATTGGGAAAACCGGACTCTTTTTAATGACACAAGTACAGCAAACAGCAGCATTCATATGAATGTTGCCTACAATTCAGGCGGCGGGTATGGGATTTACTACAGGGCCACTGAAGTGAAGGATATTTCCGGATACTGCTTTCAATTCGACCCGGGCGCCGGAAACAAGTTCATGATTCGCAGGGTTTTTAATGGCAAAGAACAAGGCGCCTTCCAGAATGTTGAAATGACAAAAGTGATGGGAAGCAAATTCAGTATAAACGCTCCTCATGATATCGCAATCGATGTCGTCGGAGACAAGCATGTCATCAAAGTCGATGGTGTAACGGTGCTGGATTTCACAGACAACGCCTTTACACAAGGCAGCGCGGGTCTTCGAACATGGTCTACCGCAAAAATCGACGTGAATGAGATAACTGTAAAAAAACTGTAGTTTTCTGGCCTCTTTTCAATAATGATGGTCGCGGAGTCAACTTATTTCGTGCCGATTCAAGTTCTTCAACAATTTCAGAAATAGACGGAGCGCTTTGCCTGCGTCTGGACAATTCGAAAGGAACCACCTATCTCTCGATGTTTGACATGTTGAATGCCTGGCAGCAGGAAGCGGAAAAAGAGCGAACCGACAATCCCATCAGTTCGCTCTTTTTCTATGCTCTTTGTAGCTCTTGTTGCCAAAATGTTGCCACCGAGGCATTCCCGCCTCTCAAAACCCTCTATTCAAGCGGGTTTCAACGACCCGGTCCATTATTCCCACTCGATGGTTGACGGCGGCTTGCTCGTGATGTCATACACAACCCGGTTGATGTGCGCCACTTCGTTGACGATGCGGTTGGATACCTTTTCCAGCAGATCGTACGGAAGGCGTGCCCAGTCTGCCGTCATGAAATCGTTGGTGGTGACGGCGCGGAGAGCCAGGGTATAATCGTAGGTCCTCTCGTCGCCCATGACTCCGACAGACCGCATGTTCGTCAGAACTGCGAAATACTGGTTGATGTTCTTTTTCAAGCCGGCCTTCCGGATTTCCTCGCGAAAAATGAAATCGGCGTCTCGCAGCAGGTCCAGTTTATCCTTGGTAATGTCGCCGATGATCCGGATGGCGAGGCCAGGCCCAGGAAATGGCTGACGCCAGACAAGATCCTCGGGGATGCCGAGTTCCAGGCCGGCTTTGCGAACCTCATCCTTGAACAGGTTCCGAAGCGGTTCGATGATTTCCTCGAATTCCACCACGTCCGGCAGCCCGCCCACATTATGATGGCTTTTTATCATCGCGGAATCGCCCAGGCCACTTTCAATCACATCAGGATATATGGTGCCTTGTACAAGGAAATCTACGTGGCCGATCAGTCTTGCTTCTTCCTCGAATACGCGGATGAACTCCTCGCCGATGATCTTGCGCTTCGTTTCAGGATCGACGACCCCGGCAAGCCTTGCCAGAAAACGATCTTCCACATTCACGCGCTTGATGTTCATCTTGAACTGATCACGGAACACGGTTTCCACCGCATCTCCCTCATTCTTGCGCAAAAGGCCGTGATCCACGAAGATGCATGTCAGCTGGCTTCCGATGGCCCGGTGCAGCATGGTTGCCGCGACAGAGGAATCGACCCCGCCGGAGAGGGCGCAAAGCACCTTGCGGGAACCGATTTTCCTGCGCAGGGCGAAAATGGATTCCTCCACAAAGGAACTCATCCGCCAGTCTCCCTTCAGGTTGCAGATTTTATAAAGAAAATTCTGCAGGATCTGCTTGCCTTTCGGCGTGTGCTCAACCTCCGGGTGGAACTGCACGGCGAAAAAATTACGTGAGGAATCCGCCATCGCCGCATTTGGGCAGTTCCTGCTCATGGCAAGCGTCCTGAACCCGGGTGGCAGCTTCGTCACAAACCAGGTATGGCTCATCCAGCAGCTGGTTTCCGGTTCGACGCTGTCGAACAGCAGGCT
>CAZFWQ010000328.1:3472-4355 GCA_964522755.1 uncultured Oscillospiraceae bacterium
TTCAGGTGGAATTCCTTTGAAAAGACGGTCTTCCTCTTTCAGGGAGACTTCCACCCTTCCATATTCACGTTGGTCGGACCGGCCCACTTCGCCCCCGAGCATCACGCCCATCAGCTGCATGCCGTAGCAAATACCCAGAATCGGCACGCCCAGTGAAAAAATGCCCGGATCGCATTTCGGAGCTCCAGCATCATGAACAGATGCAGGTCCTCCGGTGAAGATGATCCCCTTGGGGTTCATCTCACGGATACGTTCAAGGGATGCGGAATAGGGAAGTACTTCGCAATACACGTTCGCTTCCCGAACCCTGCGGGCTATCAGCTGATTGTATTGGCCTCCGAAATCCAGGACGAGGACAAGATCATGATTCAAAGCGGTGACCACCTTTCCTCGGTTTGCTAGATATCATTATAGTTGATTGCAGGATAAAAGCAAAGGAGATGGCGCTTCGGGTTATGTTTATGAAGCTTCGGCTGGATATTGGGCAACGGCTGGATATTGCGCTTCGGTGTACATGTCATTCGCCGGAGGCGTGAAAAAAGACAGCCATTGCTGACTGTCTTTCCTTGTTGGTGGGCGATAATGGACTCGAACCATCGACCCCCACGATGTCAACGTGGTGCTCTAACCAAGACTGAGCTAACCGCCCGAACAGGTGCAATTATAGCATGAGGAAGGTGCCTTGTAAAGCTGAAAAATTGCATGACCAGCCACATCATCGCATTTCATCGCATCGCATCATCGCATGTTCAGCCGCAAAATTCCATGTTTGGCCGCATCATCGCATATTTGGCCGCATCATCGCATGTTTGGCCGCATCATCGCATGTTTGGCCGCATCATCGCATATTTGGCCGCATCATCGCATATTTGGCCGCATCATC
>CAZFWQ010000329.1:0-2284 GCA_964522755.1 uncultured Oscillospiraceae bacterium
ATATTGCCGCGGTCGCCATAAAGGTTCATGAGGTCGGGATACAAATGAATCAAGATCAATTCCTGCATTTTGTCTCCGATATGAGAGCCGATTTCCGCCCGCCATCCACACTCACTCCAGTTTCTCAGCTATTTCCAAAAATCCTTCAGCCGGTAGCGCCTGGCGAGGATCTTCCGCAGCGCCAGCAATGCGGTGTAGGTGGGCATCAGGCAAAGCATGCCGCCTTCGGGAACCCGTGACAGCGCGATGTCGAACAGGTCTTCCGGTTCCGGCAGCACCACGATGCGGTCTGCCTTGACGCCGGCATACTTCAGGCGGACAGCCATGTCATCCGCCCTGATGCCTGAAACCGCCATCAGGGGCATGTTTCCGGATGATTCCGCGAAGTGTTCGAAATCAACGTCCCATAGCCAGGACACATCTGTTCCGTCTGCGATCCGGTCATTGATGAGGAAGGCCGGAACGACCGGGCCGGGAAGGCCGGACAGGTAGTGCAGGACCTGGTTGAAACCGGTGGGATTCTTGACGAGGATGATTTGCACCGTGCGGTTTTCCGCCGTGAACGATTCCATTCGCCCGAATCCGCGCTCAAAGCCCGCCAATGACTTGACGACGTCCTTCTGATGCAAAGATAGCGCTTCAGCCAAAGCTGCGGCTGACAAGGCGTTATATACGTTGTACAGCCCGGGGAGGCCGATATCGGCTTCGTAGTTTCCACGGGGAGTCCTGATCAGGATATGTGATCCATCTGTTTTTTCCACGACCGTCTCGCACTGGACAAGCGGTTCGGGGCGCGCATACCCGCACGACGGACAGGCGAAATGGCCCAGGTGCCCGTAGGAGGAAACCTTGTACCCGTATCTCGCGCTGCAGCGGATGCAGAATGCGGCATCCGACACTTCCGGCTCTTTTCCCGGTGATGCCGCGGCTGAAAGGCCATAGGGGAAGAGCGGGCGTCCGGCCAGCCCGCCGGTTGCCATGTCGATGCCCAGGGAGGCACAGAGGGAATCGTCCGCGTTGAACACGAGAAGGGTGTCGGGCGTGCCGTCAAGTCCGTCCCTGACGCTGTTGAGCGTGCTGTAAAGCTCTCCGTACCTGTCCAGCTGGTCTCGGAAGAAATTCGTGACGACGACGGCTTTCGGCTTCAGGGCCGGGGCAGTCCTGCGAAAAGCGGCTTCATCGGCCTCCAGTAAAAGCGTGCCGGATTTCGGCCGTCCAAGCGGCGTGACGGCGCAGGCGACCGTCGCGGTGATGCCGCTTGCCAGGTTGGCTCCGGATTTATTGGTGCGATATGTGATGCCGGAAACCTCGAGCAACCGGGCGATCATCCGCGCTGTCGTTGTCTTGCCGTTCGTCCCTGTCACCATGACTACTTCAAAGCGCCCGGAAAGACGATGGAGCAGGTCTGGACAGATGCGAAGGGCCACTTTTCCAGGAAGGCTCGTGCCTCCGCTGCCGAGTAGGCGCATCAGGAAAGTGAGAAACTGCGCGGAGATGATCGCAAGGGACGTTCTTGCCGAAAGGGCCATGTTGATTCTCCCGTTGAAGGACGAAGATTCCATCCTGTTTTCAATGGTACGCGCATGATGAGGGTTTCATCCTGTCTTCGTCATCCCGCGCATGACGAAGGGTTCATCCTGTCTTCGTTATCCCGCGCATGACGAAGATTCCATCCTGTTTTCGATATCCCTTGCCTGATCCGGATGGCATCATCTTCCCACGTATTATATACTGGGAGGGAGCCGCACCACAATGCCGGTTCACGACGGGGGAACGACCGATGGGCACAATCCTTCTGATGGATGGAAACAGCATCATCAACCGGGCATATTTCGGAGTGAAGAGTACAACGACCCTTTCCACAGCCGACGGCACCCCGACGAATGCGGTGTTCGGGTTCGTCAATACCCTGAACCGGTACCTTGAGGATATCAAGCCGGACAGGGTCGCCGTCGCTTTCGATACGAAGTCTCCGACTTTCAGGCATGAAATGTATGAAAAATACAAAGGGGACCGCAAGGGAATGCCGGATGAACTTGCCGTCCAGATGCCCCTGCTGAAGGACTATCTCGATGCCATGCGCATCTTCCGTGTGCAGCGGGAAGGGCTCGAGGCAGATGACTTCATCGGCATCCTCTCGCATATGGGGGAAGCGGCGGGGGAACAGGTCATCATCGTCACCGGTGACCGGGATGTCCTGCAGCTGGTCAGCGATCATGTGACCGTGATGCTGCCTTCCTCCGGGAAATTCGGAACGGAGACAAACATCTTCGCGCCCAAAGAC
>CAZFWQ010000329.1:2311-4345 GCA_964522755.1 uncultured Oscillospiraceae bacterium
GGGAAAGACGGCGTGCCGGCCGCCGCCCGGATTGTGGTCAAGGGACTGATGGGCGATTCGTCGGACAACATCCCGGGCGTGCCCTCGGTGGGAGAAAAAACCGCGCTGGACCTGATTTCGCGGTTCGGAAGCATCGAAGCGGTCTATGACCACATAGATGAAATTACCAAGCCCAACCTGCATAAAAACCTGGTGGAACATCGTGATCTCGCGTTCCTGAGCCGTGCGCTGGGCATCATCGTGCGGGATCCGGACTCCGTGCTGCCTGAAGGATTTCTGCATCTTGACCGGCTTGTCTGGCCTGGTCCCGACCGAAGAGCCCTGCGGGCCTGTTTTGAGAGATTGGAGTTTCGCAGCCTCATCAGGAAGTTCAAGCTTGAAGAGGCGGACATAACATCCATCGGGACTGAATCCGCCGATAAGCAGTCTGCAGCCGATAAGCAGTCTGCAGCCGATATGCCTTCTGAAGCCAATATGACTTCTGCAGCCGAACTGCCTTCTGCCTCCGATATGCCGGCTGCCGTTGATTTGCCGCCAGCCGTCCGGATTTGTTCCCTGGCAGACTTGGAGGCGATGGCCGGGCACCTTGCACGAAATCCGTCTGCTGACTTGGCTCTGGTGCTCGTGGACCCGACCGGGACTGCCACCGGCGATGCCTGGCTGAATCGAAAGGACGCACCTGCGGAAGAGGTCCTGTTTTCACTGCCGGCGGAACTGCCGGGCGATACCCCGCGGAACCTTGTCATTGTGGCTGCAGGTGCCGGCCACCGCTGGACGATGGTCACAGACGGCCTGTTGACAGAGCGACTGCTGGCGCAGGTGCTGGACCGTGTTTTGACGGGACGCACGGTTCATTGCCATGACATGAAGGCGATTGCCCACTTTTTCACGGCCAATGGACTGCATCCCCCCGCGGGACTTTTCGACACGATGCTGGCGGAGTACCTGCTCGATCCGTCCCGGGACCGGTATGTCCTGAGGGATTTGGCTGTCCGCCACCTCGGACGGGAAGGGGAGACGCCTGATCGCCTGCTGGCTGATGCCCGTCGGCAGGTTGTCCTGCCGGAACAGGTCCTGGCTGCCGCGGAACATGCCGCCGATGTGCTGCCGGACATCGGGCACGCCCAGCAGCGGCTGATGGAAGCAAACGGCCAGACTGTCCTGTATGAAACAATAGAAAAACCGTTGGCCATCGTACTCGAAGAAATGGAGCGGGAGGGGTTTCGTGTAGATCCGGACATGCTGGTCGAATACGGACGAACCCTGCAAGTCCGCATCCTTGCGCTGGAAAAGGAAATCCACAGGCTGGCGGGAGAAGCCTTCAATATCCTGTCCCCGAAACAACTCGGCATCATCCTGTTCGAGAAGCTGAACCTGACCGCCGGAAAGAAGACGAAAACAGGATATTCCACGGACGCCGACGTGCTGGAGGCACTTGCCGACGAGCACGCGATTATCCCGGCCCTTCTTGAATACAGGCAGTTCACGAAACTGAAGTCCACCTATGCCGATGGGCTTTTGAAGGTGATATCGCCTGTCACAGGCCGGGTTCATTCAAGTTTCAACCAGACGGTGGCCGTCACCGGGCGCATCAGCAGCACGGAACCCAACCTCCAGAACATCCCGATTCGAACCGAGGCCGGCCGCCTGATCAGGAAGGCATTCCTGCCGAAGGACGGATATGTGTTTGTGGATGCGGATTATTCTCAAATCGAACTGCGGGTGCTGGCCCACGTGACCGGGGATGAAACGCTGAAAAGCGCATTTCACAACGGAACGGACATCCATGCACTGACAGCTTCGCAGGTATTCAACGTCCCGCTTTCAGGGGTCACTTCCGAGATGCGGCGGCGAGCCAAGGCGGTCAATTTCGGCATCATATACGGCATCAGCGATTATGGCCTGTCGCGGGATCTCGGCATATACAGGAAAGAGGCCTCGGCATATATCGAAGGGTACCTGAACACCTATCCCGGCGTACGGCGGTATATGGAAGCAGTGGTGGAGCAGGCGCGGCAAGCGGGATTTGTGGAA
>CAZFWQ010000330.1:0-2124 GCA_964522755.1 uncultured Oscillospiraceae bacterium
TGAGGAAACCTTTCGGCTTCTACCCTGCCCTGTATTTGTGCTGTTGATGTATAATTTTCGCCGAGTATCGGGCACAAATACAGGGTTTCCTGATGATTCGCCGCGAAGCATGTAAAGCCTACCCTGTAAATGCGATGTGCGGCATTAGCCATGCTTCAGGCAAGTGACTTGGCATGATGCGCATGCTGTTTCTGACAAATCTGCCGATACAATTCTTCATTGACAGGAGTCGGAACTCCATGTTTTCTAGCCAAAGCCATGATGGTTCCCGAGAAAAGTTCCACTTCGGTCTGCCGGTGTGCTTCGATATCCTGAAGCATGGAGGTTTTTCCTTCGGGCGTGAGTGTGCGCAGGATGGCAATGTAGCGCTCTATGTCTTTTTCAGAAAGCTCTATGCCTTCGAGACGGGCGACTTCGATGGCTTCGCGTGAGGCCTGGACCGCATGGGCGAGGATTTCGGGATATCTGAAGAAATCGCCGTACGTGGCGCCGGTTACCGCCGATACCTGGTTGATGCCGACATTCATCATGAATTTCCACCATTGTTCCGCAAGGATATCTTCGGGGACGAGGTTCGGAATGTCTGCCTGTTCGAAAAGCTGTGACACGAGCACCACGGTTTCGGACGGGATGGGCTGGTCCTTTTCGCCGAATACGATGCGGCCTACCGTTGTGCATGAGATTCTGCCGCCGATGCGCACGGCATCGGTCCCCACGCAGAATCCGTGGAGTATGTGCGCTTCCGGAAATTCTTCAGCCAGAATCTCTTCGCTTGATATGCCATTGAGAAGGGACAGGATGGTGGTGTCTTCGGAAACAAAAGGCCGCATCAGTTCCATCGCAGAAGCAAGATGATGCTGCTTCACTGCCACGAGAAACAGGTCTGCGGGAGGGATGTCGTCTTCCGGAGTGACATAGGAGAAGGAACAGGGGTTTCCGTTCAGATGAATGCCTTCTTTTTCATATCGTTTCCTGCGATCTTCATCGACAAGTACGTTGAAGGTATCGGGGATGGCACTTTGAAGCCGGTCGGCATAGACTGCGCCGATAGCGCCCAAACCGACCAGCATCACGTTGGGAGGGTGGTTCATGACAATTCTCCTTGGCTGTTCGCCGCAATGGGGCGAAAATACCACCACGGCCGTTTTCCGGGACCGGGTTTTTGGCCAGGGGGTACTATTCGTGTGGTTCCCGGTACGAACAGTATAACAGGAAACGGATCGTCATGCACGATTGAATCTGCGTCTTGCCGAACGGGCCGGTAAGGAGACGGTGAAAGTGCTGCCCTTGCCAGGTGAACTTTCCACGCTTACGGAGCCTCCGTGTTCACGCGCGATGCAGACTGCAATGGACAATCCCATGCCGTTCCCCCCGGTTTCCCTGCTGCGTGCCTTGTCTACGCGGTAAAACCGTTCAAATATCCGTTTCTGCTCTTCTTTTGGAATCCCGACACCCGTGTCCGAAATGCGGATGACGCATGCGCCAAAGTGAGTCCGCGCACGCGGGTTATTGCCGGGGAAATGCGGTTCACTGGTGATGGAGAGGCAGATTTTGCCGCCATCCGCCGTATACTTGATGGCATTGTCAAGCACTATGGCAATCAGCTGACGGATTCGCGCGTCATCACCCAGGTATTGCACACCATCCGGTATATGCCGCTCAAGTGTCATCTGACGCTTCAGAACAACGGCATCGAACTGCTGTGCCGCTTCTGACGCAGCCCTCGAAAGGGAGAACGGCCGCCGCTCCGTCATTGGACGGCCTGAATCTGCCTGAGCAAGAAACAGCAGGTCGGAGACCAGGCTGTCCATGCGGCGATAGGCCCGGCGTATGTTGGAGAGCCAATGCATCTGGGATTCAACGGTTTCCTCCCGGCTCTCGGTCACCACGTCAAGATTCGTTGAAATGACTGTCAGCGGGGTGCGCAGTTCATGCGACGCATCCCCTACAAACTGGACCTGCTTGTCCCATGCCAGCTTGATCGGCACCAGGGCGCGCGTGGTCAGAAACAGGCTGCTCAGTATAATCAGGACCAGGCCCGCCAGTCCGATGACCAGGTAGGCGCTCAGAAGGGTTGAAAACACGGCCTTTTCCCGGTTGATTTCAACGAGGGCGACCACCTTG
>CAZFWQ010000330.1:2134-4298 GCA_964522755.1 uncultured Oscillospiraceae bacterium
CCGGTCTGACGAAATAGCGGTACCAGCCGGATGCGATATGCAAAGTGCCTCGGTTCTCTTTGGTGCTCCATGCGAATGTCTGCAGTTCCGTCTGTTCGGCTGCCGTGATTTCACGATTTGAAGTAAACAGGAGGAGGTCCCCTTTGGAATCGAATTGAAAGGAAACGCGATGATCCCGATCATCCGGTATCCGCGGACCGCCGGGCGAGCCTGACAAGCCGGTGAATTCAAACGGGTCAGGCGAACCTGTCCTGTCCGGCACGGCAGGATTGACCTGCAGCGCCGGGCCTTGCCCGGCATCCTGCCCGGTCTGGACGAACTGCCTCAGGAAGCGTTCGGACTGGGCGTTGAAACCCTGCTGCATCACTATCCATGTGCCTCCGAAGAAAAACAGGAAAACCACGGCCAGCACTGCGGCATTGTATATGACCAGGCGCCTTTTGACCTTCTTGAGCATAAGGATTCCTTTCGGTTCCGGTTGTTTCCGGGCATTTCATTTTCCGATATCCAGACGGTATCCGATTCCCCGAATCGTTGTCAGAGAAACGTTTGTGTCAAGGCCTGACAGTTTTTTCCGCAGGTAATGGACATAGATTTCCACGCTGTTCAGTTCGGCATCGGTATCAAGTCCCCAGATCCTATCGAGCAGCATTTCCTTGGACAGGACGCGGTTCGCGTTGCGGAGGAGGAGTTCCAGCAGCTGGTTTTCCTTTTGCGTGAGACGGACAGTTTCACCTTTGCATGAAATTTCGTTTTCAGCAGGCCGGTATTGCAAATCGCCCAATGTCACCACGTCGGAGAAGACGGAATCCGAACGCCTCCGTGCCAACGCCCGGATTCTGGCGAAAAGTTCCTCGCTGGCAAATGGCTTCATGAGGTAGTCGTCGGCACCGGCGTCCAATCCACTCACCCTGTCGCCGATTGCCGTTTTTGCCGTCAGGATCAGTGCGGGCGTGGTGATCCCTGCGCGGCGCGCCTCCCTGATCACCGATACGCCGTCCTTGCCCGGCAGCATCCAGTCGACGACAGCCATGTCGTAAATTCCCGTAAGCAGTAGGGCCAGCGCGTCTATGCCATTGTCTGCGGTATCCACCGTGTATTTTTGCTTTTGAAGCAGCCAGGCGGTGGCTTCCCGAATGTCTTCGTCATCTTCTATCAATAGGATGCGCATCAAGTTCCCTTTCCAGAGGGTTGTCCGACAGGAACCAACCCTCCGTACTTGCGGATTCGCCCGAAGGATTCACCTGAAGGATTCGCCCGAAGAGTTCACCCGAAGAGTCTGCCCGGAGGGGGTGTCCCGACAAGGATAACCGTCCGGGCGGATCTGTTTGCCTTCATCATATCATGAAGCGTTCTTTTTCAGTACCAAGCCCGTGTCGATTCGAATGCCCGTCATCTCATCAGCCGGACGACTTTCCTGAATATAATATGTCAGTGAATCGCAAAGGGCCGCAACTCAACCCCTAATCCTTATCTTTTCCTCTTCCACTAACCATAAAAACTGTTCAACTGGTTCGATAGCAATGACCGGCAGCAGACGTTTAATATTTTTCAATATATGTCTCTTGATCTGTTCTTTCAGACGTAAAACAATCAGTCCTGAATATTCCTGCGGAGGATAGGTACGAATATCTGCGAAATCATTGTCCAAAGTAATCAATGCACGTTTCTCCTGCTGACAAACCGCTGCAATGCGAACATCCTTTTCCCCACCGAGATATTCCTCTATGACAGTTGTCGCGTCATATCCAGCAAGACGCAATAACTCCGCAGCATCGAGCGGCAGATTCTCATCTATCTTGAATTTCATAGCAACGCCTTAAGCTGCCAAGGACAAAATTCTCTCACGAGCCAATTCCGCAGCATAAGCAATAGCAGCCTGAATCGCCTGATGGCTTAAAGATGGATAACTTTCGAGTATCTGTGCTGAAGTCAACCCCTCAGCCAGATTATCCAACACAACAGAAACCATGATTCGGGTTCCTTTGATACAGGCCCGACCATGGCAGACTGTTGGATCGACGCTGATATAGTCTTGCCAATTCATAATCAATATCCCTCAACTCTTTTGATAGCAATTTGTAATGAAATTTCTGGGGGCAATGTTTGTCATTTGTCACCAGCAGATCGGCATTTCCAGCAACGTATGCATCCACAAATTTAT
>CAZFWQ010000331.1:0-4294 GCA_964522755.1 uncultured Oscillospiraceae bacterium
CCCTGGCTGGCAAGCTGATTTCTGCGCCGCTTCCACATGAGTTGTGATATTTTTTTTGAAAACAGCATCATTATCCGGCTGAATTCCGGATAGTGAATCCAAAAGTGTCACCACATCGGCGAGGCAGCCGTCGATCAGATTATTGCCCACTGCGCGATTGGGCAGGTTCAGCCTGGCGTGCATGTGAAATGAATGGATCAATGTGTCAATCAGGATGATCTTCCGACTCGCCGTCTTTGCCAGCGGATAGGCAAGAAAGCTTGACCAGCTTCTGCGGCGGCAGTTTCTTCGCCCAGCGGATTCGAATGTCATCCAATATGCATTTTCCCCGTTCGTCAAAAATAATGTGCCGGCAATTCATATAACACATATCGGCAATTTTTGCATCACCAAACATGGTCCCACTTCTCAGCACGGCATAAGGCGGCAAACAATCAGATTGCCGGATTCGGATCAGGCAATATCATGAATGCCCATGATGTCACGTGTTCTTGACAAACCACTTCAGCAGCGCTTCCGCTTCAGACTGGCTGGCCGCGCCTGTGCTGTACATTGTCTTGTTCGGCTTCAGTTCCTTGTGCATGTATTTTATTTCATCGACAGTGCCCCATACGGCAACTGCTTTGCCGCCTGCCTGCACCTTCTTGTATAATTCAAGATAATCCACATGGCGGCCCCTGCCGTCTCCGGGGACATATGCCAGTGTGTGAAGCCCCTTGCTCGCGACCAGGTCAGGGGTGTGAATCAACGCTCCGGGGCCATCCCAGTGGTATATCGCATGCTTCACGATTTCCGCCTCTTCTTCAAGAGCCGGCAATACCCATCTCCGGAACATTTCCGGCCCTATCATGTAGCTGAAATCGCATTGAAGCGTCGCGGCGCCTTCCATCGAATAGAATGAATTGCTGTAACCGTTCTCTTCAAAGTTGCCGGCGTCCCTCACGGCATTCCAGATTTTCAGGAAAACTTTCCTTGCGTCCGACATGGCCCTGTCAATGGTTTCCGGCATGTCCAGAAGGTCCGTGCACAAGTCCTGCGGTCCGCGAAGGGCTGAAAGCAGGTCCATGTTCGAATGCAGGTCGGGAGGGCACAAAAGCATCTTCCCGGCCATTTTTTCCGCGGCCCTCCGATAGGTTTTCAGCAAAAGCTGCCACAAGCCATTGGATTCATCCAGCGCAACTGGTAAAAATGACTCCCAGTCCTTCACAACCGGCTTTGACCAGTTTGTCATCAGCCATCCGTCCTTGTTTCCACTCCACTGCAATTCGCCGCCGCAGAAAACAGCCAACTCGTCGGGCCCCAAGGATGGAAAATAGTCCGGAATCGCCTCGCCACCGTAAAATGTCGCTTCCGCACGTTTCATGACCTTGTCAATCCGAATATCCATGTCACCGAAAACCTTGTCGTGATAATCGTTCGTGTCTATCGGATCAACCGCCGCAAAACCGTCCTTCGGGGCATGGACGCAAACGATTGGACGGTCGATGATTTCCCCTTCATAGTAGGCGTTCCATCGATTGGCAGCCTCCTCGAGGTCCGGTTTGAACAATAGGGGCGCAGGTCTTTTGCTGGTATTCATTTCTACCTCCGAAAATCTGATTGCGTTTGAGTTTATTCCGATCGCATGTGAGTTTATTCCGATCGCATGTGAGTTTTTTCTGACTGCATATGCGTTTATCCTGATTGCATTTGAATTTATTTGTTTTTCAGATTATACCATATGGGCGTTGATTCCTGCACTGCTTCACGAATCGGTTTCACGAACCGGCTTCACAGACCGGTTCATAATGAAAATCTTTCAAAATGAATCCGGCTCTTCTCTATCCGGAGCGTCTTGAGAGATTCCAGAACCTTGTTCAGCATGATGGCGGGACCGCATATGTAATATCCGGTTTCGGGATGGCTAAAGCCATGCAGTTGTGTCAGCCGTTGAATTTTCTCGGTATCAATGGCTCCGCGTTCGCCCTGCCAGGCCTCATCCCGAAAGGCGACCGGAATGATCTTCAGGTTGGGCATGGTTTTTTGCATTTCCTCGAATTCGTCTTTCCGTATGATCTCCGCGGCGTTGTTGATGCCCCAGAGCAGCAGGACGGATTTGTCCGGATCCGTGCTTTTCATGCTGTTCAAAATGCTCAGCATCGGCGTGATGCCTGCTCCGCCAGCTATCAGCACCCACTTTGCGTGGTTGTGGCGCATGGGGGTGAATTTGCCGTAAGGGCCATCGACAGCCGCAATGTCGCCGGGCTTGATCTGCCTGATGGTTCGCGTGTAGTCACCCAGTTCCTTGATTGTCACAGACAGGACATCCGGATTCTCGGGATTTGATGAAAAAGAAAAAGGATGTTCTTCAGGTTTCACAGCGGAACCGAATATGCGAAGAAAGCCGAATTGCCCCGCCTTGTATGTGAATGCCTTTTTCCTGGCGGGTTCAAGAACAAGCGTCCACATGCTCTCGGATTCGCGAACCACCTCTCTTACCCGGAACCCGTTCTTTTTTTGAATTGCGGGCCGCAGCACCTTGTGCCATGCGTAGGAGCCCATCCCGATGGCAAAGTACAGGATGAAAACGCCCGTCACCAACGGGCTGGTCCTCGCCGATGTCGTCAGCATGACATGGATGAATATCAGAATCCCGCCTGCGAGGGACAGATTGTGCACCAGCAACTGAACCTGATAACGAAAGAGTCCGTTCTTTTCAAGAATCTTTCGCCATTTGGCCAATAATCGAAAGTGACGGACAAGCAGGTCCGCCATGAAGACGAGCGCCAGCGCGGAAATCCCGATAAACACGATAAGGGCCAGTGTGGCTATTTTCGTCATGAATGATTCGCCCATCATTTCTTCCATGATGGTGCGATGGACAAGGCCCAGCATGACGGCAAGGATGGCGACGAGGCTGTGAAAGCGGAACATGCGGTCTAGTCCTATGAACCGCTCAATCCACTTGGGTCGGGAACTGATCAGGAACTGGGTCATCAGCCAGGTGAATGTCATGCATCCCAGGAGCATGGGAATCAACAGGCCTGTATTTGCATATTTTCCGGGGAACGCGGAATATATGGCCGCTGCGGGAACAAACGGAGAAAGAAAATACAAGACGGCAAATAGCCTTTTCATATCGGTCCCACCTTTATATCCAAGTATATCCGATTCGTGACGGCCTTGCATTTCATGCGGGCGCCTCTTTTCATTCCGGCCCGGCACCGGGTTTCCCAACTCAAGACCCTCCCCTGACCGGCTTCACCTGAAATGATGCAGTCGCATCGCTTCAGATGCCAGGACCATCAGCGCCTGTGGACAACCAGAAGCCTGGCCGAGTGAGGGTTCATTTCCTCCACACGGAACTCCCGCTCAAATTCACCCAGATCCCGTCCTGTCCAGAAATCTTCGATCCGGCAGGGACTTTCAAGGGATACGTCCATGGAGGCCGCAACATCCTCCCGGTTGAAAATCGCAAGGATATCCCGATCCCCCAAACGGATTCTGCCGATCCGGAAGCTGACATCGTCAAATTTCGCTGATACGTTGGTCGGAGGAATCATCTTCTTCAAAATCCCAAGGCTCGCATCCGACATGATGCTGATGTCATCACCGGACAACAGCGACCCCCCCGAAGCCAGGATACCCGCGGCATGAAACAGGAATTCGTCTTCAGTGACCGCGGCCGCATTCGTCCCGATAGGTTGCCCGTCCGGTCCCATGACGGCGGAATGGCTGTTTTCAAGGACAAGGCAGTCCGGATCGTTCATCCACAATCTTCCGTGCTGCCAGTTGCGCCAAAAGCATTCCATTGCATTGGCACGGATGTCCGGCCAATTCCTTGATATGTCGTTGGTGATCCTCATGCCGTGGACGGCTCCGATGGATGGCCACATGGGGGCGTTGCACCCCAGGATGAAACTGTCTTCCCCCGCGCCCTCCATCACGGCTTTCATGCCGAGGCGATAGGCTTCCACCCTTGTCGCCGTCTTCATGTGCCGCACGCCGAAAGGCATCGCGCCCCACATATTGGCATCAAGCTTGAAGTATCTGCAGTTCCATTGTTTCCGCATGGTGCCGAAGACTGTCCGAAGATATGCCCTTGCATCCGGATGCGTTCCGTCGAGCATGTACCAGGGTCCGTTGCGCCACCCGCCAAAGGAAACATCGGCACTCGACAAAGGCAGACCCGCTTCATCCATCACAAACCAGCCGGGATGCTCTCTGAACAGCAGCGAGCCTTGTTCCGCAATGAAAGGCGCCACCAAGACAGCCGGTTCGAATCCTTCCCCGCAAACCCGGGCGCACAGGCTCG
>CAZFWQ010000332.1:0-2170 GCA_964522755.1 uncultured Oscillospiraceae bacterium
GTACAGCCTCTCGGCCAAGAAGACGGATTTCCATTGGGGCTGGGATTCTCCGCTGAGCCATATCCGCGGAACTTTCACCGGACATTGGCTCAGTGCGGCCGCGCGGCTGCGGAATGGCTCCGGGCTAGCCCAGCTGAAGGCGATGGCGGACAGGATTGTGGATGAAATCGGTGTCTGCCAGAAGGAAAATGGCGGGCGCTGGGCTTTTCCGATTCCTGAAAAGTACCTTTACCGGATTCGGGACGGCAAGCATGTCTGGGCACCGCATTACGTCTGTCACAAGGTGATGGCCGGCCTTCTTGACATGCACCTGTTCGCGGGAAGCCGGAAGGCCCTGGATATCATCCTCGGTTGTGCGGACTGGTTTCACGATTTCACTGATGATATCAGCCGGGAGACAATGAGCGACATGATGGATTTGGAGGAGACCGGCGGCCTGATGGAATTTTGGGCGGACCTGTACTGCGTGACCGGGGATCCGCGCCATTTGGAACTGATGCGGCGCTATGAACGGCCCCGCCTCTTCGAGCCAATCCTCCGCGGCGAGGATGTGCTGACCAATCTCCATGCAAATACAACGATCCCTGAAATTCATGGGTCCGCGAGGGCCTATGAGGCAACCGGAGAAGAAAAGTATCGCACCATTGTTGAAAATTATTGGAAACTTGCCATTGCAGACCGGGGGACCTTCGTAACGGGATGCCAGACAAGCGGCGAGATCTGGACATCGCCGAACAGGCAGTCTGCCCGTTTGGGAAACCGGAATCAGGAGCACTGCGTAGTCCACAACCTCATGCGGCTAAGCCAGTATCTGTATCGCTGGACCGGAGACAAGGTCTACGCCGATTTCTGGGAGCAGAACCTTTACAACGGCATTTTCGCACAAGGGTATTGGGAGGAATCCACTGATTTCATCACGAATGAGGACCATCCGCCAAAACGCGGACATGTGGCCTATTACCTGCCGATGGAGGCGGGCGGCGTAAAGAAGTGGGGGTCTGAAACCGACCATTTCTGGTGCTGCCACTGTACCCTTGTTCAGGCGAACGCCACCTTCCATGAATCTGTCTACTACCAGTCGGAAGACGTCATCACCGTTGCCCAGTACCTGCCTTCCCGGTTGGCCGTGGAAATCGGGGGCCAACCCGTCCTCATCATCCAGGAAGCGGATCCGCAAACGGGTGAATCCATAAAGATATGCGATGTGGACACCCGGACATTGAAGCGCCCCGAAAACATGGCATTGAAGTTTTTTGTCGAAGGCGGCGGGAAGCGGTTCACAATGCGTTTCCGACTCCCCTGGTGGCTCAGTGGCCCGGCGGGAATGCACATCAATGGAGAACCGGCTGTTTCGCAGGCAACGTTAAGTGACGGCTATCTATCCATTGAGCGGGAATGGGGAACGGACAGGATTTCCCTGGTCCTGCCCAAAACCATCCAAAAATGGCCACTGGCAGACCGACCGGACACAGTCGCGTTCATCGACGGGCCTGTTGCGCTGGCTGCGCGTCTTGCCGAACAAAGGACGCTGTACGGGAATGCCGATCTTCCGGAGACATTCCTGGTCCCGGACAATGAGAGGGTATGGTCTCAATGGCTGCCTTACTGGCGCACTGTAGGCCAACCCGTGAATTTCCGGCTGGTTCCTCTATATGAGATTGGGTATGAACCGTATACAATGTATTTCCAGATGATGGACGTCTGAAAGCCGACAGGAGTCCTCGCGGCGGAAAGTCCGGGAAGTCGCCCGGCCAGGACGCATGCGCACTGCCCGGTTATGATGCGGATGTCAACAAGGAAGTGGGAAAAATGTTCCCGGTCGGCCGGCATATGATAGAATGTCACATATAACGGAGCAGTTCGGAACACGAAGCGTTTCAGGATTGCTGATTTGTTTCATATGGGGTGAACTATGATTATCGAACCAAAAATAAGGGGTTTCATCTGTACGACGGCACACCCGGCTGGCTGCGCCGAAGCGGTGCGACGCCAGATTGATCATGTGAGTGGCCTGCCCGGTATGGAAGGACCGAAAAATGTGCTGGTGATTGGTGCTTCCACGGGATACGGCCTGGCCTCCCGCATCACCTCCGCATTCGGGTATGGCGCATCCACCCTCGGGGTGTTTTTTGAAAGACCCGCCACCGAAACAAGGACCGCTTCCGCCGGG
>CAZFWQ010000332.1:2180-4283 GCA_964522755.1 uncultured Oscillospiraceae bacterium
TAAATGGGGATGCTTTTTCCGAAGCAATCAAGGAAAAAACAATCGCCATCATCAAAGCGGACATGGGCAAGGTGGACCTGGTCATATACAGTCTTGCATCTCCGCGGCGTACGCATCCGGTAACGGGTGAGGCCCTGACCTCCGTGATCAGGCCGGTCGGGAAACCCTATACAAACAAGACGGTGGATTTCCAGACCGGGACTGTCTCCGAAATCACGATACAGCCTGCGGGAGAAGATGAGGTCCGGCAGACGATTGCCGTCATGGGCGGAGAAGACTGGAGCATGTGGATGACCGCCTTGCTGGACGCCGATGTGCTTGCGCAGGGAGCAATGGCCATCGCCTATTCCTACATCGGCCCTGCGGTTACACATGCAGTCTATCGGGACGGAACCATCGGCTACGCGAAAAACAACCTGGAAGATACGGCTGTCGCCATCCGGACCCTTCTGTCTCCCTTGGGCGGCCGGGCGTACATATCCGTGAACAAGGCCCTGGTCACCCAGTCAAGTTCAGCCATTCCCGTCGTGCCCCTGTATATCTCCATCCTGTACAAGGTGATGAAGGATAAGGGGATACACGAAGGCTGCATCGAACAGATGGCCCGCCTGTTTTCAGAAAGGCTGTATGCCGGGAACCTGGAAACGGACTGCCGGGGCAGGATACGCGTCGATGATTGGGAAATGCGCGAGGATGTGCAGGATTCCGTTTCAAATCTGTGGGAAAAAATGGACTCCGAAAACGTTGCAGTTTTTTCTTTCTTGGAAGGATATCGTCGGGATTTCCTGAATCTTTTCGGATTTGGATTTGATTCAATCCGGTACCAGGACGATGCGGATATCCTGATTGACATTCCGAGTCTGTTGCCCGCCTGAAATACAGGAATACACACTGAGGATTCAATTTGAGACAGTTGGTGACTGCATTCTCCTGCATGGCCCCAATAAAATGTTCACAACCGAAAAGTTTACTTGAGGCTTGATTGTGACGGGCTGCATGAACGAATTTGAAAAGCGCGCATATGAATTGGTTGCCGCCATTCCATCTGGGAAAGTGCTGACATACGGGCAGATTGCCTTGCTGCTGGGCAACCCCAGCCGGTCACGGCATGTTGGGCGCGCGATGTCTCATGCACCCGAATCGTTGTGTCTTCCATGCCATCGCGTCGTGAATGCGAAGGGGGAGATGTCGCCGCCGGAGGTTTTCGGAGCCGGTATTCAACGGCATCTGCTGGAATCGGAAGGAGTGCCTTTCCGGGAAAATGGATGTGTCGACTGGAAACGGCTGCGCGTGAAATGACCTGTTTGGAAACGGCTGCGCACGATATGACGAGGATTCACCGGACGGTACCTCGTTGACCGCAGCATTCCCGAAGATGGGCTTATTCCCATATTTTAACAATTTTTAACAATCTTGGCACAAGATGGGAGGTGGCGGGCAATGAATGGATATGAAATCCTTTCGAAGCTGGAGATTCAAGTACTTGTACCATTCTTTGGCATCTGCCGGCTGGATATGGGTTCGGACATGCCCTTATGGGCTACTCAGAGCAAATGGCACAGCCTGACGCGAACCGCGGATGAGGTATCGGTTGTATGCGAAGCATCTGTAATTCCTCTTGAATTGGCTTGCGAACGTGATTGGCGCGGGTTCAGGATAGCAGGCACATTGGATTTTTCCATGACGGGCATACTTGCCGCGGTCGGCGGGACGCTGGCGGATGCGGGCATCAGCTTGTTTGCCGTTTCAACATGCGATACGGACTATTTCTTCGTGAAAGCAGCGAAACTTGCTCAGGCGCTGAATGCGCTTGAAGCAGGCGGAGCAGGCATATTGGGCCGGGAAGCGGCCAATGATGAAGGAGCAGGAGTATTGGGGCGGGAAGCGATCAATGATGAAGGAGCAGGAATATTGGGGCGGGAAGCGATCAATGATGAAGGAGCAGGCACATCTTGTCTGGCTGTTGGATCCGATAGGGCCAAAAAAAGCACGGATGTCATGGTCGCAGCCCTTCCTGCCGAAACAATCGAAGTGACCGTGACCACCCGCAACATCACCCCGTCGCTTTCCGGAGACAGGATCACTTTGCGCAGGCCAAGGCGC
>CAZFWQ010000333.1:0-1415 GCA_964522755.1 uncultured Oscillospiraceae bacterium
CCCGATGGAGTAATCTCTCGACTGGGCACGATGGGAAAAAACACGGCTTTTCACGTGCCATTTCTTGAATAATGTTGGGTAATAGCCAACAAAGACGGAACTGATCAGGTCTATCGAGTGATTCAAATACTGCTCGATGCCGTCGATCAAGTTCCATTGCAACTGGTTTGCCGCAATTTGAATGATCCCCTTGCTGTTCCTGATAATTTCAGCTTCCTGATCTTTGGGAAACATGCCTCCCAGAAAAAGGATGCCCATCAATCAACCTCTTCCCCCTTGTCCATCTGCAATGGCGCGAAATTTTTTCGCCACCAGCAGGATGTCATGATTTTCCCGTGCCATGACGTACGCATCCGCTGCCAACCGTACGCGCATATCGCGATCAGTCAGCAGAACATGCAGGGCATCGACAATATCCTGCTCAGACTGGCTGGTGACAACATAGGCAAAATTCCGGACATATTCGATGGATGCAACGCTTGCGGGTCCTATGCCCAGGATGACACGATTGGAAACCATGTATTCGGGAATCTTTGATGATACCGACAACCGCGTGGCATGTATGCTTTTCCGATCAAATGCTTCCACATGGACCAGAATATCCGCCTCCGCCAACTTCTCCTTGACGCCTTTTTCATCGAGACCGCCGGAAAACCGGCAGCTGTCTCCGATATTGAGTGCTTTGTCCATTTGTCGTGTCAACCGGTTTCTCGAATAAATGAAAAGTGTGCGTTTGATCCCGTCGGCATTGCATTTATTCAACGCCCTGGCCAGTACGGCCAACGTCTTCCAGCGGTTGTAATGGAGTCCGCCGATATACATGAGTTTCAGGATTTTCCCATCTTCCTTGGGAACCGCCGGCAGGATCGGCAGGCAGTTCATGGCCACCGTGCTCTTCCTGCCAAATCGCAGTTCATACTCCATGCTCATTTTTTCACCAATCGTAATGAAATGGCTGCAATGATGCAGCATAGACGAAAAGAGCTTCTTCAGCCAGAAATAACGAATATGGAAAAATGGCGAGAGAGAAAATTTCGATGTGACATAATCATCAGTGATGTAGAAAATGATTCTGGCATGAAATAAATCAGCTATGAAACTTGTGATCTTGTAGGCAAAAATAGAATCACCGCCACAGAAAAGAATGACTTCCGGCCTAAACTCATCAAGCCATGACAGGAGGCTCGGTCTTTTCCAATGTCTCTTACTCCAGATCAACTCACGAACAAGCTTGCTTGAATCCCACGATTTTGCGCGAGAAAAGAAGGCGTTTTCCCGATATCCCCTGAAGACTGCTTTTGATGTGGCGGCCGGATGGGATTCGTCATATCCGATCATCGCGTCCTGCTGGGAAATGATCCTGCCAACATCCGCCGCCTGGATAATCATCTGTCTCAACATATCGTGGTCCGTCA
>CAZFWQ010000333.1:1425-4279 GCA_964522755.1 uncultured Oscillospiraceae bacterium
CCCGGAAGAATTTCCTGCAGGTCTCGAAAGATGGCTCTTCCTCTTTGAAAAACAATTGGGCAATACATGATTCGTCCCAACCCTTGACAAAGGATTCCAATGTCTTGCCATTGTGCTGGGTTTGGCTGAGAGGGTTGTTGCTGATGATCAGCAGTCTGGAATCCGTCGTCATCATGATTGAAATCCGCCTTTTTTCCAATTGGCATCGCCAATGCATTCAGCCAGATGTCGCATAAAAATCTCTTTCGAAAAATGATCATTGTAGTATTTTCTGGCATTCTCTCCATATTGTGCATATTCAGCCTGATTCTTGATGAATTTCATCATGTTCCCGGCCAATGCATGATGGTCTTCCGCGGGAGAGCATAATCCGCACCGCGCTTCCTCAATGACTTTTGCAGTTTCACCGTTTATGGCTGCGATGATAGGCTTGCCTGAAACCATATACGTCTGGACTTTTCGCGGCAATGTGTAGGATAGGATTGGATTGTCTTTCAATGTTATCAGAAAAACATCCGCCAGTTCATAGAACCTTGGCATGTCGTGCAAGGGAAGATGCCCGTAAAATGTGACATTCTCAAGTGACAGCTCTGCCAGCAGCGCCTTGCATTCATTCAGCGCGGTTCCGCCGCCGACGATGTGAATCCAGATGCCCTTTGCATCACTGATTAATTCGGCTGCCCGTATGATGGTTTGAACGCTTTGCATTTCACCGATGTTTCCGGCAAAAACAAAATCGATGATGCCATTTTCCACTTTTTTTGTGCTGAAGAATACTTCCTCGGCATACGACGGCAAATATCTGTTATTTTTCCTGACTCTCATTGTTTCAGCAAGATTATTCTCCAATTTGCTTGAATTTCTGAGGATTTTATCTGCTTTCCGATAGATCCAGCGGGTCAGACGCAGCAATATGGAATATATGAGGGATTCCCTGCGCACTCCTCTCGAAACAATGCTTTCAGGCCATAAATCCAGGCAATACAGTATCAACGGTTTCCGAGTCAATGCCCTTAACAGGATTCCGGGAATGGCCATGGTCACAGGCGAGAGCTGGTACACGAATATCACATCGAAGTCTTTCCGGATGAACAGGGATTTCAAGGAAGCGGTTGCGGCAAAGCTCAGATAATTCAGGATTAAACTAAGATTTCCCTTTCCTCTGCCAATCAGCCAGCTGCGAATCACATTGACGCCCTGAATGTTTTCATGCCGTTTTTTCAAGCTTCCGTATTCCTTATCGATTACGCCGGACGGATAATTCGGGAGCCCTGTCAATACGGTCACTTCATGCCCTTCATTTACCAACTCCGCGCATATGTCGTTGATAATGAATTGTTCCGGATAATAATACTGGCATACCACTAGCATCTTCAAGTTGATTCACCCATCCTGCCATCAGTTTGCGTTTGTACAATACTGCGTTTGATTCAATTTGCGTTTTCATGATGCTGCAGTCCGTCTTCAGCTTATATCCATCCATTCCTGCAGACTTGACTTTTTCAGCTCATACTCGGGGCTGATAGTCAGAACACCGATTTTATCACTTAGTTTGATATGACTAGTAAAAATATTCATAATCCAGCGGTGAATCCAGGCAAAAGGGAGAAGTAAGATGCATTTCCTTACATATGAATACCGGGAAGACAATTGTCCGGGTTGGGGAAAAAGGAGCCGGACCGTTCTGTCAAGCCTGGATTCGTTCCTGACACTTGTCAATTTGTCTTTTTCATGCAGGATCATGGACAGTATCTTCGGGATTTTACTCCCTTCGGCATCACCGAACACGCCACCCCTTAGAACTTCCTGTTTCAATACATCAAGCCTGCTGATGGATTCATCCGTTTTGAACTCCAGTTCCTCCGGTATTCTCATGTCCAGAATCATATTGCACAGATTCAGCATGCATATGAAGAATTGCCCTAATCCGTACTGCTTTGCCAGTTCCAGAATCTTCAACATATCCAGGCCGTTTTTTTCCAGCATCAGCGCCAAGTCGACAATTTGCCTCAATCCAAATCCAATTTCCACAAAATGCCTGGCCATGTGCCTTAATAAGTAAATCACATGCATCTGATGCGACGGTATCCATATTTTCCCTTCTGGAAGACGATGCTCAGATGCAGACTGCCATAAATCGCATTCCAGATTACCTTGATCATGATGACTTTTCATCTCCGGCAAATGTTTGTGAACTTCCAATCGGATACCGGTCTTGTGGTCATATACATCCACATCGGCATTGGATTCCGAGGCAGCCAGCTCATAGCCAAGACCGACTATGTGTGAGTAAACGGGCATGCGATCTTTCTCTTGTATAAGGAAATCTACATCACCCATTGTCCGAAAATCAGGAGATGAGTAAAGTGTCCGCAAATAGATCCCCTTCAGTCCCATCAGCACAAGCCCATCATCATTGCATAAGCGGAGCAATGGAGCAACGGTTGACATGGTTGAAACCATTTCTATGTGAGTGCCATATACGTGCGCACGCCATTTTTGCAGAACTTCCTCAAGATCTTCCCTGTTTGCCAGATACTCTTTGACCTTCGGATATATCAACGTTTCAATATTGTGCTCCTGTGCAAGAAGCAATAATCTATCCCAACCGTCAGCGGTGAACTCCATGCTCAATGGCAAGCCGCGAAAGGCTGACTTCAACAGTATAGCCAGTTCTTCGTACATGAATCGAATCCCCCTGCAGATACTATTCCGAAAAACACAAATCCTGTAATTCATTGTGTTTCACACAGGTCCTGCCGTAAATCCGTCTTGATATTCCACTACTCTACTGATGTATTTTAACACAGATTAAATGTTCGGATAAGCATGAACCTGCGGATAAGCGTAAACA
>CAZFWQ010000334.1:0-4261 GCA_964522755.1 uncultured Oscillospiraceae bacterium
GCGATGCATATTCCCATTCCCTTCCCCAAACTCGGATTTTGTTGCGGCTGTTCCTATTCCCGGACCCTTGACTTCCAGCCATGCGACTTTCCGTTTCCTTGTTTGCAATCAGCACTGCGCATACTGGAAAACAGTTTTGATATGCATTCCATTATATATTGCCCCGGAAAAAAAATCTCATCAATTCTGAAGTCATCACTGCGGTTCCGGAGCATTGGCACAAGAAGTCACAATATCGGTTCCGGAGCCTTTTCGCAGGAATTCACGCCTCGGTTCCGGAGCCTTTTTGCAGGAATCTCCACACAACGGCTTCCGTTTGCCTGGTCATTCACTGTCAGACCATGCACCTTCCAGCTCTTTCAAGCCATTCGACTTCCAGCCCTTTCAGACCATGCACCTTCCAGCTCTTTCAAGCCATTCGACTTCCAGCCCTTTCAAGCCATGCTCCTTCCAGCCCTTTCAAGCCATTCGACTTCCAGCCTGATGTTCACAACGGTTCCTGACGTCACGGCATGGATCAGTTCAATGTAGAAACTGCAGAACTTCGGATTCGCAGGGTAAGGATACCGGCAGACTTCCACCGGACTCCCGTTGACCCGGCACGATATGCTTCTGACCGCGGATGCATCAGCGAATGCGAGTTCCACGATTTCATCCCGGCCATATGCCATCGAGGTCGACGGCCATTCAATGAAAGGCAGGAAGAAGGATGTTTCATGAACGCGGGCCCTTCCAGTGATGAATGTGGAAGAAATCTCTGAAGCTTGCCCCCCTCCTTCGGCATGGGAGACTGGAATCACGAAAGCTTGTGTCTTCCCTTCGGCAAGGGAGGCTGGGTGCGCGGAGTCCCGTACTGAATCTGGAACATCTTCCACTTTTGAAAGGGCCAACCCGGATGTCTTCACCCTGAGGATAACCTTGTGTTCCTCTGAAAACAGATTGTGCACATAACCACCCAGGAATTCCGACCTGCAGGAAGGCAGATGCTTCAAAGGTCCGCCATCGGCGCTCCAGGACGAAAGTTCCCCGTCAGCCCCTTCCCGCGGGAAGACTATCCGCAGCCGGGCCGTATTGCCATGACTTTCCAACAGGACGCATTGTGATGGGAAAGTATACATCTTCACCGTTTTTATCGTTTCGACACTGTATCCGGTTATGCCGACCCCTTCTGGAAAGATCAGGCCGATATCGCATGTTTTTCCTTGAGGCGCGTCCAGGGTGATTTCGTACCCTTCTGCCGTTTTTTCGACAACCGCCGGCAATCCAAGCACGGTCAATCCTTCGGCATTGGGCACATACGGCATGACCTCGATGATTCGGACCGAAACCGGTGAAATACGGAAGGATACCAGATCCCCATGCGCTGAAAAAGGCAGCGTCCCCTCTGGACATCCGCATTCCAACGGGTAAATCTCCCTGAGGGTGAATCTTTCCCCGGACGTGAGACCAATCCGATGATCAAGGCTGACAGTCGATTGCTTTGAGTGAATATCCTGATTGACAAAACAGAGGAACCCCCTGTCCCCCGAAATGTGGGCATATATCTCATTGGCATTGACGCCCGGAGAATCTCCGACCTGCAGGGTATGCTTCCAGAGGCTGAAATTTTCCTTGATGAAGCGTATCCACTTCCTGATGAAAGCCTTGCAGGATTCATGCCGGCTGTGGGATACGGCGTCCAGGAATACCCTGAGTTCTCCGAAGCAGATATTCGGGTTGACCGCCAGACCCTGGAGGATGCCGTACTCGAAATACCTCAAGTCATCCACCCGGCTGTGTCTGGAGAAATAATACTCGCAATTCGTATAGTACCGGTATGGAACGAAATACCTGTTGTGGACGGTGACCATCTGCTCCCTTCTCGCGTCATCGTAGAATTTCAGCATGTTCAGCGCCGGGCCGTATTCCCTTGGGTGAGGATCGCTGAGGTATACATTTGGATTGTACCAGAGAAGCTTTGGCATGAACTGAAGCCAGTTTCCGCTGTTCGTCCATACCAGGAAGTCAGGGCTGACGTCCGAAAGCGCGGATGTGAACCGGCACAGGCCCTTGATCTGGCTGTACAGGCCGCCGGATTCATGGCCGTGTCCTTCATCCGCGCAGGGAAGAACGCTGAGCATGTCAAGCACTATCAGCTCTTCGCCATATTTTTCATTGTGCGTGACCAAATCACCTGTGATGAAATCGACAAACTCATCGTTTCCGAAGCACAGTTCGGATCGGGAGCCGTCGCTGTTCAATCGGCGCCATTCCGGCCTGTCAAGTTTCCTGTGCTCGTAATTATAGTGAGGGCAGTAAAGTTCACCTGGATGGACATAATCACCGACACGCACGCCGACTTCCCGCGCCAGGGTCATGATCTCCTTCAGCGCGGCATCGCATGCCTTTTCATCAGGCCAGTCGTATTTTCCTTCGAACAGCTGGTAGTATTCTATGCCGAGATCGGCACACAGCCTGATTTCCTCCTTAATTGCCTCCGGATCGAGATATATGGTGGGATTGTCGCTCATCGAATAGAAAATACGGCCTTCACGTACATCCGTCATCCGGTTGGTGATGCAGGCCATGCTGTTGACAGGCCGATCAAAGCGGTTTGGAAACCTCTTTTCGACATATTCGCAGACGCCTTCGATTTCAGAGCGGTCAAACAGGCCGACCTTATCGCCGGACAATCTGACTGCGCCAATGGAAAGGCTTTCAGCACCATAGACGCCGCCGGCCTCAACCCGGCAGCAGGCATGGTAGGCGATGCAGCCGTCCATTATCCTGCTGCAGGGAAAATCAAGCGACAGGAAGAATGATACTTCCCCGGAACGGAAAAACAGGAAATTATCCTGAAGTTCCGTTGAGGAGACAACCATCTCGTCAAAAAGGTTCCATGCGCCTTGGAACCATTCGACGTCCCCGATGTCGGACATGTCGGCGCATGAAAGCGAACCGCGCAGGATAAGAATGTTCGAATCGACGACCGACAATGAATAATCACATTCGGAGCCATTGATCCCCAGTACGGAACCCTTGAAGTCAAGCTTCACGCCGTCCGCCGAAACAGATGCACCATTCGCGGTCTTGTCAAACCGCAGGGGAATCAGGCATGAATCACCATACATGGCGTTTTCTCCTTCCTGCGTTTTCGCACGCAATGACGCATCGCGGGCATATGAAGCCGGTTTCTGCCTGCAATGAAGCAAAGTGATGGTCCCGAAACCCGGGTCCGGTCATAGGAGTCTTCCGGCGGGAGCGCTTTGAGGAAAGAATTTGGGTTTTTTGAACGCCTCCGCATAGGTGCAGCCTGCCTGAAAGCCCCTGAAACGAGTCTGCACCCTGCAATTCTCAATGATTGATATCCCGTACTGGTCCATGCTCCATGATTCCTGACTTACATGGCAGGCCAGCATGTCCGCTTTCGTCTCCCAATATTCATCGATGTTCACGTACAGTTCCGGTTGAAAATTGATGCCGGCGGTCGTGTCGCAGAAATAGATCTCCGGAATTGCACGTGTAGGCTTGTTGCCAGTGTTGATATTGGGTACCGTCGTCATGACATGGATATCCCAGATGATCTGCCCCGCGGTGCAGTGGTCAGGATGATAATCACAATCCTTGTCCAGCGTGATCAGGATATCCGGATCGAAGTCGCGTATCAGCTCAATCGTTTTCAACCTCACTTCCGGAGTATTGAAGAGGAACTCGTCCGGATACCCCATCCAGTAGAACTCGGCATTGATCAATCCTGCCGCATTCCTGGCCTCCTTTTCACGGACGGCCGCGATTTCCGCCTTGCCCAGGGAGGGCGACCCCACTTCGCCGTTCGTCATGCATACGATGGCGGTCTGATGACCCATCGCGCCGTATTTCGCAAGAGTCCCCGCGTAAAAAAACTCGCAATCGTCGGGATGCGCTTCAAAAGCCATGATCCTCATATGAAATCCTCCTATCCGACAGTCATGCTGTCATCATATCATTTTGCGGCATGGCATCAAATCCCCCATGCCCGGTCTCTGACAATTCCCAGTTGCTTACATCATCCATCTGCTCTTCCATTCAAATCACTGAAGTACATCCATGTCTGTTATGATTTGATCGAAGACCTTCTGCCGCTTTCTGCCGCGGATAATGTACAATGAAAATGAATGCATCAAATGAAAGATATTCAATAACGGGATTCTTCAACTGAGGGTTATTTTAAATGTGTGACATTCATATGAGGAATATTTCATAGACGGGAAATATCAAGTGTGTGATAGTACATTGGGAAGAA
>CAZFWQ010000335.1:0-4253 GCA_964522755.1 uncultured Oscillospiraceae bacterium
GTTCCGCCGAGGCTTGCGCATCGTTCGCCCATCCCAGTTTCTCTCGGGTCGGGCAATCCGTCGGGATGTGCTGGAGGTTGGAAAGGGTGGCCATCCTGCCGATATGAAACAGTTTGTTCAAGTATTTATTTGAACACTCAAAACCTGAAGTGAAAGGAACATCCAGATGGATGAACAGGCCCGTAACCATCTCCGGTTCCGGGAATGCAACGCCTGAAAGCTCCACGTAGCGAAATCCGTGATAGACAAACATGGGGGACCAGATGAAATCCTCGCCATTGCAGATAAATCGATCGGTCTGAAAAGGACTTATCGGATAGAATTTGTCCATTCCATTGAGGATCAATGTTTTGTCTTCATTTATTTGTTCTGCATAACGAATGGTGATGACATCACCGGCTTTTTGCCTGATTTTCAAACGGATATATCCGGATATGTTTTGTCCGATATCGAAGATGCATCGTCCATCATCTGTCCGTATTATTTCCATGGTTGGATACTCCGCGCACACCCGAACAGGCTCGCAGGAGTATTTTCGGAATATACCCTTTGGTGGGTGCGCATCTTCGGCTGCACAGGTCCATGATGCATCATCATAATCCAGCGTGTTCCAGTTTTTGTCATACAGACGGGCATCAAAATACTCACCGCTGCGCAACTGGTTGAAAAACGTGGGGGACTTGTCACTGCATTTCCATGAAGAATCACTGATAAGGACGATTTCATCGTCAGCGGCCAGCTGAAGGATGAATTTGGGATTATCCCTCCATGGAGAAGCATCATGCCCCCAGGGTGTTTTCAGTGACTCATTGTACCAGCCATTTCCACATATGCAGGCAATGATATTTTCACCATCAACCAGAAGGGAGGCAACATCGTAAACGTTGTACCACAATGTCTTGTCGTAGTCGCTGGCGGCCGTAATCATAAGGTCTTCCGTGATTTTTTGCCCGTTTAACCAGAAACATCCGCTTCCCATTGCACAAACAGACAGATTTGCTGTTTTCACAGAATTCATCTGAAAGACCCTGCGAAACATGGGAGCAAGGTCTTCTTCACGGTATTCCCTTACGAAGGGCGCGCCTGGCTTGATGAAACGTGCGTTTTCGAATATCATGCTCATCGCCTGAACCTTTCCTTGGGTAGTTTCCAGCCTGCGTTTGTACAACACGGCAATTCATTGTGCTGCGCCATAAGTATATATGAAATCGTCCTATTTCACAGCAACGTCCGGATTTTGTCAGTCCATAAAGTACGTACTTGCCGACTTCCATTAAAACCGTTATGATTTGTATGGTTTCTGACCCATGGAGGAAGCAAACAATGAAAAAACCATTGGATTTACGGTTCAGGCAGGTTCATCTCGACTTTCACACCAGCCCGGACATACCGGACGTGGGGTCGCAATTCGATCCGGACGCCTTTGCTGAAACGCTGCAGGCGGCAAGGGTGAATTCCATTTCCTGTTTCGCCCGCTGCCATCACGGCATGATGTATTACGATTCCAAAATCCATCCGCACCTCGTTCATCCCGGCCTGTCAGACAGGACCCTTCTGAAACGGCAGATGGAAGCCTGTCACAGCCATGGCATCCGCATGCCTGTCTATACCACGGTGCAATGGGACGACCATACGGCGAAGCATCATCCGGAATGGCTGTGCGTGGGGGAAAAAGGGGAAGAGGTAAACTGGTACAACCTCTATGACCCGGGTTTTTACAGATTCCTTTGTGTCAATTCCCCTTACCGGGATTTTCTGAAAGCCCATGTGACGGATATCTTCGATGTCCTGGGCCCTGTGGACGGTTTGTTTTTTGACATCCTGTTCCTTACGGACTGCTCCTGCCATTACTGCCGGGCAGGAATGGAAGCCGCCGGCCTCGACCCTGTGAAAAAGGAACATCGGATGCAGTTTGCCCAGGAAACCCTTGATGAATTCATGTCGGACATGTCTGCCCATGTCCGCCTTTTCAGCCAGGACTGCAGCATCTTCTACAATTCCAGCCATATCGGGCCCGTCATCCGTCCAAGGCTGCAGGCGCATTCCCATCTGGAACTTGAATCGCTCCCGAGCGGCGGATGGGGGTACATGCACTTCCCCTGCACGGTGCGATATGCGCGGACACTGGGTCTTGACTGCCTGGGCATGACCGGGAAGTTCCACACGTCCTGGGGAGATTTCCATTCATTCAAAAACAAGGAGGCTTTGGAATTCGAGTGCTTCCATATGCTGACCCTGAACGCAAAATGCATGGTGGGTGACCAGATGGAACCAGGCGGCATGCTCTCGAAGCCGGTCTATGAGCTGATCGGATCTGTTTATAAACAGGTTGAGGAGAAAGAACCCTGGTGTGAACAGGCGGAAGCTGTCGTGGACATTGGCCTGTTGACGCCTGAAGAGTTTGGCGGCGTCGGCCACGCAGAACCCCATTCCGCCGTCATGGGCGCCACACAGATGCTGATGGAAGCAGGCCACCAATTCGACGTCATCGATTCCCGGAGTGATTTTTCCGCCTGCAGGCTGCTGATTCTGCCGGACAACATTCCCGTATCGGATGATTTGCGCGATAAGCTAGACAGGTTCACAGCAGGTGGCGGGTCTCTGATCGCCACGTTCCAGTCCGGCATGGATGAATCGCACACATGCTTCCGGTTGGATCTTGGTGTTTCCCTCATGGAGAACCAGACACTGGATATCCATGGAGTACCGGTCGCCGGCAGGGAATTCGAACGGGACGCCTATGCGGATTTCCTATTGCCCGGGGAATCGATTGGAAGCGGTCTGCCGCTGACGGAACACGTCATGTACCGCAAGGGAATGGAAGTGGAGGCCATGCCGGGCAGCGAAGTGCTGGCGGAAGCCGTACAGCCTTTCTTCAACCGCACGTACAAGCAGTTCTGCTCGCACAGGCAGGCGCCTTCGTCCGGGGTCAGGGGATATGACGGCATCGTGCAGGCCGGCCGGCGCATTTACTTCGCCCATCCCATTTTCAACCAGTATCGCCAAAATGCGCCAAAATGGTGCAAAACGATGATGCTAAACGCCATCAACCGGCTCCTGCCGGAACCGGCGCTTCGGCATGACGGCCCCAGCACGCTTATCACGACCGTGAACAACCAGCCAGGCCATGAACGGAACGTGGTTCATCTGCTTCATTATGTGCCGGTACGAAAAAGCGTATCCATAGACGTCATAGAAGACGTCATTCCTCTTTATAACGTAAGGGTTTCGCTTCGGGCAGACTTATGCCGTACCGAAGGTGGCGCGGTTCCAATCGTCCGTCTGGCGCCGGAAATGACGGAGATTCCTTCTGAATGGGATGGCGGCAGGCTTGCGTTCACTGTGCCGGTTGTGATGGGACACCAGATGGTGCAGGTGCAGTATGTGCCGGGGTGATGCAGTGTGTGCCGGGGAGATGCGGGTGTGTGCGGGATGATGCGGATGAGGAGCACGGTTCGGATTGCGGATACGCCTGGTCACGAGGATGGAACGGACGCAAGGCGCATGAAATGAATATTCTCGGGACATCAATGCAAGAGGTGTGCGGATGCGATTTTCACCAAGCTTGAAATGGAAGAAATGGATTTTGTCATTATCCATATTCCTGCTTCTGTCAACCATGACGGGCGTTTTGCCGGCAGCGGCTTCCGAAAAGAAGAGCGTCGTCACGGCTGCCTATTTTTACATGAATCCCTGCGCATCATGCAAGACAGCAGAGGAATTCACGGCCAAACTGGATAATCTGCTTGGGGACGCACTGGATGAAGTCGACTTGGAATTGTTCATGTTCAACACATTTCACCTCAATGACGCCGAACACATGAAGGAATACTGTGACGCATATGGCGTTCCCGAGGAAAAGCGCAGGCTCCCCTTGCTGTTCATGAACGGATTGTGGCTGCAGGGAGACAAGTCCATCGAGGAAGAAGCGGCTTCGGTTTTTCAATCCGCAAGCGACAACGTCCTTCATCCCCCTGGCCTCCTGAAGCGACCCGTCGATATTCCTGGTCCGAATGCGAGTGCGAGTGCGGAGACAGACGGTTCCGGGACTGACGAGGGCGAGGCTGGAACCACGGCATCCGGATCCGGCACAATCCAGGCTGTGACCGCGGTCAAGCCGGGTGAAAGCCGCATCCTCTATTTTTCTGCTCCTGCCTGCAAAGCTTGCGAACAGGCGGTGAAGGTGCTGGACAAACTGAATGACTCCTATCCCGTCGTCGTAGACGGGCCCTCATATGATACCAACGTGACAG
>CAZFWQ010000336.1:0-4233 GCA_964522755.1 uncultured Oscillospiraceae bacterium
AACAGGTCATGCAGATTGTAAGGGATATCGGAGGATATTCCCTCGGCCGGAGTGATCTGGTCAGGCGCGCCATGTCCAAGAAAAAAAAGGACGTGATGGACGCGGAACGGCGCAACTTCATTTACGGGCAAACCGATGAATCGGGGAAGATAGTCATAACCGGCGCATTGCGCAACGGCATGGATGAGCAGACTGCAAACACGCTGTTCGATGAAATGATGGACTTTGCGTCCTACGCCTTCAACAAGTCGCATGCGGCCGCGTATGCCGTGGTGGGTTACCAGACTGCCTGGCTGCGCTTCTATCATCCGGTCGCCTTCATGGCGGCGCTCCTGAACAGTTTCGTCGGGAGCCTTGGAAAAGTGTCGGAATACATCCTCGAATGCAGGAAAATGGCCATCCCGGTCATGCCTCCGGATATCAACGATAGCCAGGCTTCCTTTTCAACGGCGGGAAAAAGCATCCGGTTCGGCCTGTCGGCCGTGAAGAATGTCGGAACCAATGTAGTTCAGGCCCTTGTTGCGGAACGGGACAGGAATGGACGCTACAGGGATTTCGTCGATTTCTGCGAACGGCTCGCCGGCCGGGACCTGAACAAGAAAACCGTGGAAAGCCTTATCCGGTGCGGAGCCTTTGATTCATTCAAGATCCCGAGGTCACGACTGATGGCTCAGTTTGAGTTCATCATCGACAGCGTGAACCAGACAAGGCGTTCCATGCTGGACGGGCAGTTCTCGCTGTTTGACGCGGGTGCATCCGCGACGACGGGCATGGCCGTCGAATGGCCGGACATCCCGGAATATGATTCGCGCCTGCTAATGGCCATGGAGAAGGAAATGCTGGGGCTGTACCTTTCAGGGCACCCGCTCGACGGCGTGTCAGCCCTCGTGGAACAACATGCAACCGTTACCGCGAGAGATTTTCAACCTGCAGGTGAAGAAGGGGCTCCCATCCGGTTGAGAGACGGACAGCCCGTCATAGCGGCCGGCATCATCACGGAAATGAAGTCCATCAGCACCAGGAGCAATAAAATGATGTCCTTCCTCACGCTGGAAGACCTGTACGGCCAGTTCGAGGTCATCGCCTTCCCGAACGTGCTGGAAACCCATGCGCGCCTGCTTGCCCTGGAACAGCCCGTCTGGGTGGAGGGCCGGATAAGCATGAAGGAGGAGGAAGTGCCGAAAATCCTTGCGGATCGCTTCCTCGCCCTGACACTGGACGGACCGCCGCCAAATTCGGCCAGCCTGGGCAGGAACGGGTCTTCCGGCTATGGTTTTCCACGTGCGGCACGGGAAAATGCACATGAAACCGGCGGGTCTTACGCATCCGGAACGGCATCTCCCGGTACATCGCGGCTGCCTGGAAACCCTACGCCCGGAAATCAGCCGGCTGTGAATCCGCCGCTTGGGAATCGGCTGGCCGTGAATCAAACGACTGTCGAAAAACTGCGCCTGAAGGTGAGAATTCCGTCGGAAACCGTTGCGCAGGACCGATTGGCTGTCCATGCCCTGCTTCGGTACTTCGAGGGGACCATACCGGCCTTCGTATATGAAAACGGCTCGAAATCCTGTTCCGCCCGATGTGCCGTGGACAATGGCACCGTCCTTGTCAGGGCCCTTGTTCAGGTACTGGGAACCGATAATGTAAAGCTGGAAACTCCGTGAGCCATCCTGAATTTGTTCATGAATCTGACGCTGGAAATGACGATGAAAATAACAAAGGAAATTACAATGGAAATGACCTGAACACAGTCGATGCGCGCAGTTCCCGTCACGCTTGCGCATTGAGGAGAAATCGGATATCATGTGTTCGGGGTGACAGCATGGAAAAAAATGAACCGGACCTTGACAAGGCCCATTCCGATTACATCGTTGTGCAGGCAGAAGAAAACGGCGTGAATGTAATAGGCTTGACACGTGGTAAAGACACGCGGCTCCATCACACGGAAATCCTGGACCGCGGTGAAATCCTGTTCGCGCAGTTCACCGAACAGACCTCTGCCATCAAGATTCGCGGCAAGGCCAAGGTGTTCTGCCGCTATGGCGTCATCGAGGCGGAAAGCCGGCAGGGAGGGCATACTTGACGATGTGGACAGTGGTATACATGGCCCAGAACCGGGACAAGGCCGGCATCCTGCAATCAGCACTGGAACAGGCCGGCATCCTTGTGCGCGTGCAAACCGTGGGAAAAATGGAAAGCACAAACGATTACCTGGAGGTTTCCGTTCCTGAATCCGAAGTGGAACAAGCTCATGGCATCATCATCGACAAGGGATTCTGAGAAAAAAATCCTGAAAAGCCTATGGACTCCTTTTTCAAACATTTGCCTGCTGGCCGCCCACCATGGCATCATGGCAGGTTCTGCTCCGAAAACCACCGCCACTTTGCAAGAATGATGCCGACTGCGGCATATCACCGGTTGCAAGCGCCATTCCGCCCTTGCTTGAATGTCTTGTTCGTGCATCCGGATGTCTAACCGGCTCGAGATGAATGGCAGGCGTCCGGATGGTTTTTTATTCTCCATCAATAGGGAGGCAGCCAAAATGGGTGAATTGAAGACGATCGGCGTGCTGACAAGCGGCGGCGACGCCCCCGGCATGAATGCCACTTTGCGGGCAGTCGTGAGGACAGGGATTTACTACGGATACAAGATGCTCGGAATTCACAAGGGGTATGAAGGGCTGCTGCATGGCGACATCGAGGAGATGAGCCTGCGTTCGGTCGGCGATATCATCCAGCGGGGCGGCACGATACTTCAGACGGCCAGGTCTGCTGAATTTGCAACCGATGAAGGCATGGAAAAGGCCATGAACATAGCCCGCGTGTATGAAATGGATTCGCTGGTGGTTATCGGAGGCGACGGTTCCTACAGGGGAGCGAGGGATCTTGCCGCTCGCGGGATGAAGGTAATCGGCCTTCCCGGGACCATAGACAACGACATCAGCTGCTCTGAGTACACGATTGGATATGATACCGCCATGAATACGGTTCTCGACGCCATCGACAAGATTCGCGACACCTCGTATTCCCACGAGCGCTGCAGCGTCCTGGAAGTCATGGGCCGCAAGGCCGGCTGGATCGCCATCAACTGCGGAATCGCCGGTGGAGCGGAAGCCGTCGTGCTTCCGGAGAATCCCTTTGATATCGATCAGGATATCATCAAGCCCATCATCGAAGGCAGGAACCGCGGAAAAAAACACTACCTGGTCATTGTGGCCGAAGGGGTAGGCGGTGCGGTGGAGATTGCGAAATACATCGAGGAAAAAACGGACATCGTCACCCGCGCCACCATCCTGGGGCATATCCAGCGAGGCGGTTCCCCGACCCTCATGGACCGCGTCATGGGGAGCAGGATGGGCGCCTTTGCCGTGGAAACCCTTCGCGCAGGGCGCAACAACCGCATCATCGCCGTGCAGGGCGGCAGGATTCTGGACATTGACATCAATGAGGCATTGAACATGAAAAAGACCATGGATATGGAACTGGTGGACCTGAGCCGGATTCTGGCCATGTAATCCGCTTTTTCCACCATGTAATCCGCTTTTTCCACCATGTAATCCGCTTTTTCCAACATGTAACCCTCTTTTCCACATTTTACGGAGAGACATGATGACGACAGAAACAAGATTTCCCGTTCGATATGCGGAAACCGACCAAATGGGCATCGTCCATCATTCCGTCTATGCGGTCTGGTTCGAATGCGGCCGGACCGAGCATATCAGGGCATTCGGGCTGACGTATGACGGGATGGAGAAATCCGGGGCCATGCTTCCGCTGCTGAAGCTGACATGCGAGTTTCACCGCCCGATGTTTTTCGGAGAGACAGCCATTGTGAAAACCCGCCTGATCAAAGCGGGGAAGACAAGGGTGATTTTCGGATACTCCGTTCATGCGACCCCGGATGGTCCGCCATGCGCCACGGGTACTACGGAACATGCCTGGACGGACAAGGCGCTCAAACCAGTCAACCTTTCACGGCACTATCCCGAACTATTCGCAAAAATGTCGGCGATGTACGAAGGTGCAACGGGAGAATGAGCTGCATGAGACATGTTATCAGGTACCTGCCCAATTTCCTGACAGGCATGCGCCTGGCCGTCATCCCGTTCTTCGCATGGGCGATGGCCTCGAACGTGCGAAGCATTTGGCTTTTCGGAGCCCGGGTCGCGCCGGATTCAACCTGGTGGGTGTTGCTCATGTCACACTCCTTGTTCCATCAGGCGTTTCGTGCCAC
>CAZFWQ010000337.1:0-4223 GCA_964522755.1 uncultured Oscillospiraceae bacterium
TCGGGATTCTCCGGATTGAAGTTCACCTGTCGGAACCAATGAGCCTGAAGGACAAACGACGCATCATCAGGAGTTCCCTGACGCGCGTTCAGAACAAGTTCAACGCCTCTGCGGCCGAGGTGGATTTTCTTGATGACTGGCATCGTTCAGGGTTTGGCTTTTCATGCGTGTCGAATGAAACCGGACATGCCGACAGCATGATGGACGCCATACTCCGTTTCATTGAGTCCGACCCGCAAATGGAGGTCGTCGGGGTTTCCACGGAGATTGTCCATTGCTGATGAAGCTACAGCGCGCCTATCATCCGAACAGGCCTGCAATGCCATGTCCGTAAGGATTCCGCAGGATTCCCCCTTCCGTGATGATGGCCGAAATGAGCGCTGCCGGAGTGACATCGAAGCCCGGATTGTAAACGTGGACGCCTTCAGGGGCAATCCTGATGCCGCGGAATTCAGTCAGTTCCCTCGCAGGCCGCTCCTCGATGGGAATGCCGGATCCGTCCGCCAGTTTCCTGTCGATGGTGGACATCGGCGCCGCGATGTAGAACGGAATCCTGTGATATTTCGCAAGGACAGCAAGTGAATAGGTTCCGATCTTGTTGGCCGTGTCGCCATTGGCGGCAATCCGGTCCGCCCCCGTGATGACCAGGTCGACGCGGCCGTTGGCCATGAGCCATCCTGCCATGCTGTCGCACTGCAGGGTCACGGGAATGCCGTCCTGCATCAGTTCCCAGGCCGTGAGCCTGGCTCCCTGCAGGTACGGCCGTGTTTCGTCCGCATAGACATGGATTCGTTTTCCCGCATCGTGCGCGGCGCGGATGACGCCGAGTGCCGTGCCGTAATCTGCCGTGGCCAGCGCGCCGGCATTGCAGTGGGTCAGGATCCGTGCGCCTTCGGGAATGAGCGCGCATCCATGGGCGCCGATGCTCCTGTTGATGGCGATATCTTCTTCTTCCATCTTCTGCGCTTCCTGCAGCAGCCTGTCGGCGACATCGGAAGGGGAGGCGGGCCAAAGGGCTTCCCGCCGTGCTTCATGCCAGGGCAGCAGGCGGCTCATCCGATCCAGCGCCCAGAACAGGTTGACCGCCGTTGGCCGGGTTTTTCCGAGCATGACGGCGGCGTCCGACATCCGGAGGATGAAGTCTTCCGGGCTGTCGTCCCTGCCGCACCGGGCGGCGATGGCCATGCCGTATGCGGCAGTCACGCCGATGGCGGGGGCTCCGCGGACAATCATGTTCCGGATGGCCGAGGCAACAGCCTCGACATCGGAACAAGCTACCCAGACCGTTTCAACAGGCAGGCGCGTCTGGTCGAGCAGCTGCAGGACGCCGTTTTCATATTGCATGGGTCTCATGAATGCCCCTCTCCCGGCCAATCGGAAAACCGGCCGCACGGTTATCATTATACCATGTAAGGCTGAAGGGCCTCCGGCAATTCTCATCCATTTCTCATCTTAACCTCCTTGAACATGAGAATAACCCGTGATAAAGTTTCACGAGAGTGTTGTCGGAGAATGAAGAGATACGGCCGCGGTGTGCGCTTCGCTGCCGTGGCCTGCATGGAAAAGTCATGAAATGGAACAGGGGGCGGGCATATGTCAAAACGAAGGATAATCCGGCAGACAGGCGGCATGCTGCAAGGGAATGCCGAAGGGAATGTCGTCGCGGCGGGGAGCGGGGGAAAGCCCGTGAAGTATTCGATTGTCCTGCAAAAAGGATTGCAGGCTTCGGAAACCATGCCGCCCACTGTGGAACCAGCCGCCACCCGTCAGGAAGACCAGCTTCGCAGGAGGCACCGTCTTGTCGTCAGGCTGAGGCTGAAGCGGAAAAAGCGGTACATGGTGGCGTTGTACGGAGATTCCATATCGAAGGGAATCGTCTGGGATGATGAATCCGGCCGTTACCGGGTCATCGACGGCAATTACGCGATCCTTGTAGGCCAGAGGCTCAAGGGCACGCTCACAAACCGCGCCATGTTCGGGATGACGATGGGAAAGGCCATGACACGCTCTGCAAGGGACTTGGACGTGATGAAGCCTGAAGAGCGCCCCGACATGGTCCTTGTGGAATACGGGGGCAACGACTGCGATTTCGACTGGGAAGCCATCGCATGCGATCCCGCCGCCCATCACGGACCCAAGACGGACATCGCTCTTTTCCGTGATCTTTTGAAAGCGCTGATCGTGAGGTTTTCCGCCAGGCATGTTCTCCCCGTCCTGCTGACGCTGCCCCCGCTGGATGCGGACAGGTATTTCGCATGGGTCAGCAGGAACAGTCCCGAAGCCGCCGCGAACATCCTTGCGTGGCTTGGAAGCATCAGCAAGATATACTGGTGGCAGGAAAGATACAATGCGGCAATCCTTGAGGTGGCGGCGGAAACCGGAACCCATGTCATCGACATCCGCAGCGCGTTCCTGAGGGAGTCCGACTACCGCGATTCCCTTTGCGCGGACGGCATCCATCCCAATGGCGCGGGCCATGTCCTGATTGCCGCCCGTGTCGGGGATTGGCTTGAGCGCTTCTGCGGAAGGATGCTGCGCGCAGACAGGGCTGATTCATCCGGATCAGCCTCAGGCGAACCTGCCATCAAATCGGACAAAAAGGACCATGCTATGGTATAATTTCATTTATCCGCGAAATATTCGGGCAAGACGAATCCATTTGCAATCGGGCAAACGGAAATGGCAATCCCAACGGCTGGAAGGCGAACGTTGACATCAGGCGACCGGTGACAAGGACTGGAAAAGGCAGGTATGTGTGGCATCTCCATCAGAGAAGCAAAAGTCGGGAATGGTTCCGTTTTCAGATAAAATCGGGTACGGCATAGGGAATTTCGCCACCGGGATATCCATACAGGTTGTCGGAGCCTATCTTGTTTTTTTCAGCACGGCCATTCTGCACATGCCGGGTGCGCTGGTTGGATTGATCGTGTCCATCGGAATTGTCTGGGATGCGGTCACAGACCCTGTCATGGGATATATCTCCGATCATACCAGGTCGAAGCGGTTTGGCCGGAGGCACCTGTATGTCGTCATCGGGACAATTGGCATGGCAATCAACAATTATTTCATTTGGGCCGTGCCCGACACGGGAAGCGTAGCCCTGAAATTCACCGTGATGCTGTTTCTGATTCTGCTGATGAAAACCTTCATGACCATCTATACAACGCCTTATACGGCGCTTGGCGCCGAAATGTCCACCGATTACGATGAAAGGACTTCCATCCAAGGGACGAAAACCATCTTCTTTTTGCTGGGCCTTGTTTTCGTCACGGTATTCGGATTGTATGTGATTTTCCAGCCGACCGGCAGTTACCCGGTTGGTCAGCTGAATCCCGCAGCCTATCCAAGACTCGGCCTCACAACCTCCGTCCTGATCCTCATCTTCGGATTGGCCTGCTTCTTCGGGACCAAAAAGTACATCCCCATCCTTCAGGCTTCCCACAAGCCTCCCGAACAGGCGTTTCACCTGAAGAACATGGTCATCGACATGGTCCGCATCTTCAAGAACCTCCCGTTTCGCAGCGTCGCCTTCTCGTATATGTTCAACAACCTGGCTTCGGCCATCGTCAGCAACCTTGGCCTGCATGTGTTCACCTATACTTTTTCACTGGACAGCCAGAAAATTGCGGTTGTCATTGGAGCGCAGTTTGCCACCAGCATTCTGGGGCAGCCTCTCTGGGCCGTCATCACCAGGAAAATCGACAAGAAGAACGCGCTCCGCGCCGCCATCCTCATCAGCATCGCTTCCAGCGTTGTTTTTGCCATCATGGTCCTCAACCGCGCCGTCATGTCGCAGAATGTGGCATACTTCCTGCCTTTTTCAATTCTCGCGGGATTCGGGCTCGGAGGCATGTTCACCGTTCCCCTGTCGATGATTGCCGATGTAATCGACCAGGATGAGCTGAAGTCGGGAGAGCGGCTTGAAGGCATCTATTTCGGCTCCCTGACCTTGTTCTATAAGTTTTCCCAATCCATCACACTCGTCCTTGTCGGCTTTCTGCTGGATATCATCAAATTCGACTCAAACAAGGCAGTGCAGCTGCCATCGACTTCAGTTTCCCTGGGTCTTTTCTTCGCGCTTGGTTCACTTGCTGCATTCGTCTTCGCATTGATTTCGATAGGATACTACAATTTGAATCGGCAGAAGATTGTAGAGATTCAGATGCAGCTGAGGATGAAAAGCAAGAAAACGCAAATCCCCAGCTGATGCGGGTCATTGATGA
>CAZFWQ010000338.1:0-3027 GCA_964522755.1 uncultured Oscillospiraceae bacterium
CAATGCTGACATATGGCTCGTCCGATATGACATAGATTTCCGTGCCGAACTCCCTTCCCTTGCGTTCAAGCAGGGCTGACAGGGCTTCGAGCCCAGCTCTTTCAAGAATGACACCGGTCGGGTTGTTCGGCGAGTTGAGGATGATTGCCTTCGTATTTGGCGTGAGTGCCGCCTCAATGGCACCAATGTCAAGTGAGAAGGAATCCTGCTTCAATTTCGCCACAACCGGTTTTCCGCCTGCGTTGCCGATATAGGACAGGTATTCGACGAAGTAGGGTGAGAGGATCACTACCTCCTCATCGGGATTAAGCAGCGCCTTCAGCGCGATGTTCAACCCCGCTGCCGCGCCGCACACCATGACGATGTGGCCCGCATCCAGCGGCACACCGCTTTTCCTTGACAACCAGGCTGCCACCTTTACGCGCACTTCATCAAGACCGGCATTGGGCATGTACCGGTGAGTTCCCCTTGCATCGGAGAGCACAAGGGATCGAAGGCTCGCAAGAACGGGCTCCGGCGGTTCGATTTCCGGGTTCCCGATGCTGAAATCAAATACATTGTCGGCCCCGAACTGCTTTCGGAGCCGGTTTCCCTCTTCAAACATGGCACGGATCATGGAGGAGCCGGCCAGGCTGTCCACTACTTTTTTTGAAAACATGCTGATTTCCGCCTTCCCATCCGGGCATGTGCCCGAATGCCATCCGACCTGCCTCTTCGTGTGCCATCCGACCTGCTTCTTCGTTTGCAGACCGTCATATGCATACCATCTTACGGGAGAATTCACCAAGGTGCAATACACGGAATATTCACGAAATGCGGGAACAATCCCCGACCTGCATGAAGATGCGTTTGAGCCGCAATCATGCCGGCAGGGAATTGTTCCGACCCATGGGGACAAATGCGCCCATATCCTTGATCAGAACCGCAATACCTTCACATCGTACCCTTCCAGAATCAGTTCGCCCGAAACTGCTTCCCCGGAAAGCATTTCCTCCGGATTGCCGGACACCTGCACGGTCTGCAGCGATTCGGAGAAATTAATGAGGAATACGAACCGGTCCGTGCCGTTTGTACGGAGCTGGGCGGTGACGCCTTCCGGCAAATCGGCATCCAGCGCCCTCATCAGTTGTTTTTTCCCGACCAGCGCACTGTAAAAGTCTCTCAGAAAGGCGAATTCCGTCCGGGCAGCGACATACCAGGTTTCACCGGATCCATGGGCGTTGACCGTCAGTGCCGGACGACCCGCATAAAAGTCGGAGGAATAGGAAGCCGCAACACGGGCCGTTTCCGCATGGATGAGTTCGCAGTAAGTGTGGGCCCCGTATGTTCCCGCCAGTCCCAGGTCATTGCCGGCGGCGAACCGGATGCCGTTCTTATCATTGTCATACAAAGTGTCGATTTCCTCCGCCCATATGCCCGCCAGTTTGCGCAGCGGTCCGGGAAAACCGCCAAGGAAGCATAGATCGCTTTCATCGACGCATCCTGAAAAATAACCGGTGACCAGTGTCCCTCCCGCTTCCACAAACGCAGAGAGCCTTTCGGCCACACCCGGCTTCACCATGTACAGCATGGGAGCCACAACCAGCCTGTATCCGGAAAAATCACAATCCTCATTGATGACGTCCACCGGGACGCCCAGCCTCCAGAAAGCCCGGTAATGCGCCTTGCATGTCTCTTCATATCCTTTTTGCCCGGGACCGTTGCGAAGCGCCTGCGCGTCGTCAATGGCCCATCGGTTTTCCCAATCGTATATCAGCGCCACATCGGGCCGAACTGTGGAACCGCCTACTGGGGCAAGTTTCCGCAAATCTTCGCCGACTTCCGCCACATCCCTGAAGACGCGGGTATGTTCGTGTCCGACATGGTCAACCACTGCGCCATGCAGTTTTTCTGAAGCGCCGCGGCTCTTTCGCCACTGGAAATACTGGACGGTGTCGGAACCGTGCGCAACAGCCTGCAGAGAGGACAACCTGTGCATGCCGGGCCTCTTGAGCTTGTTGACCGGCTGCCAGTTCACCATGCTCGGGGTGCTCTCCATCAGCATGAACGGCTTTCCGCCCTTGAGGCTGCGGGTGAGGTCATGGACGAAGGATATGTCTGACGCCAGTTCCCATGTTTTCCTGTCGTCCCGGTGCCAGGAAGGGTAGTTGTCCCAAGACACCAAATCCAGTTCAGGAGCCATCTTCCAGTAATCAACACCCGTATAGGTACCCATCAGGTTGGTCGTGATTGGCACATTCGGGGTGAGTTCGCGCAGCGGTATCATCTCATTGCGCATGAAATCCGTCGTCTGGCAGGTCACGAAGCGTTTCCAGTCAAGGTTGAGCCCGTGAACCGCGTTTTCCCCGTGAGGGGCGGGCGATTCGATCTGGTCAAAACCATTGAAGCGGTGACTCCAGAAACCTGTCCACCAGGCCAGGTTCAACGCGTCGATATCATTGCCGTAACGGCTTCGCAGCCAGCTTCGGAAAGCCTCCTGACAAAGTTCGCAATGGCATTCGCCGCCGAATTCGTTCGAAATGTGCCATACCAGCAATGCTGGATGGTCCTTGTACCTTTGCGCCAGCATGCGGTTGATGCATTCCGTCTTTTCCCGGTAGACCGGCGAGGAATAACAATGGTTGTGGCGCAGCCCGTGCAGGTTGCGGTGCCTGTCTGCTTTCACGCGCAGGACTTCAGGGTATTTCAGGGACATCCATGCTGGTCGTGCGCCGCTTGGCGTGGCAAGAACCGCCTTCGCCCCCTGGGCAGCCAGCATGTCCATGATCGCATCGAGCCAGCCGAATTCGAACCGGCCTTCCTCGGGTTCCAGCGACGACCATGAAAAAATCCCGACAGACATGGCATTGCATCCGGCAAGTTTCATCATGCGCATGTCTTCGTCCCAGATTTCCGGCGTCCGGATCCATTGATCAGGATTGTAATCTCCCCCATGCAGCAGATGGGGAAAAGCGGGATTGATGGGTTCGTACCTTTGTGGCTTGCCGTTCATTCGAATTACCTCCAGAGTGGATGATTTTACTTGGA
>CAZFWQ010000338.1:3127-4216 GCA_964522755.1 uncultured Oscillospiraceae bacterium
GTCGTTATGCTCCGAGACGGAAAAATGCAGGTTCCGGCTTTTCCTTCCTGAACTTTCTTCAGATTGAATGCTTCCGACGTTTCCCAGGACGTCATGACGGGTTCTGCGGAAAGGCCGGGCATTTCCGCAAGTCCCGAAATGTCTGCGGCAACAGGTTCCGCTCCATCATTCACGACCACCAGCACAGCTTCTTTTCCTTCCGGTGCAATCCATGCGGATACCAAAAGGGCATCACTGCCGGAATCCGCTTCAATCCTCGCATATCCGGACCGCACGAACCGGCTCCAGTTGCCCAGGGCCCAGAGGCGCTTCATATCGACGGCCTTCCGTGTCGCCAAGTCCACATATACGAGGCCGTCCTTGAAATCGTAGCAGGATACGGCTATCCATGTCTGCCAGGCTGTGCAGTCGAGAACCGTCAGGTCCTCGTGGACGCACCGCGCCAATGTCAATGCGGGCCCCATCCCGGAATCGAACCCGCCCTCCATCTGGCACCATTCGGACTGCCACAGCGGAAGCGCCATCCCGCTGTCCGAGATGGCCGAGGCAAGCTTCTTCTTATCCTCCAGACTGCTCCAATACGCATGCACTGAAAAATGCGGCAGCCAGCCGGTGAATTCGGGGTCCGCAGCAAGTTTCCGATATAATCCCAGCGTATAATCCGTATCCCACATCTTGCCGGAGTCCGGCAGGGATACGCGGATGTCGCTCCCACGGGCCTTCAGTTCGCGCACAAGCGCACGGCCTATTTCCACAACACCATCCGGCGTAAAGTGCGACCCTTCCTGCCCATTCTCAAGTTTCCAGTTCCACTGTGGTTCGTTGACCGGGCTGATGTAACGGACCGGTATGCCTTCCGTCTGGAAATGGACGGCAATGTCCGCAAGATACCGGGCAAAATCATCTTCCATTCCGGGTATGAGATTGGGCTCCCCTTTGTCGTCCCCGGTGGTGCGTCCGTTCTTGAGCATGCGCCCCGGAGGGGAATTCGCAAACACAAGCACATCGTCCACGCCGCGTCCGACGGCAAGGCGCATCATGGAAACCGAACCGGCATCCCGCGTCCAGTCATAGGTTCCAGGCGAAGTC
>CAZFWQ010000339.1:0-4178 GCA_964522755.1 uncultured Oscillospiraceae bacterium
GGATGGGCCGAAAGGAATTCCGCTATCCGCACAGCGTTGGATACATGGCGCGCAACACGCAATGACAGGGTTTCCAGCCCTTGAAGCAGCAGGAATGAATTGAACGGGCTGATGGCCGCGCCGGTATCACGCAGAAGGGTCACACGCAGTTTCACAATGTACGCGACGGGTCCGAGGGCGTCCACATACTTCACGCCATGATAGCTCGGATCCGGTTCGGTCAGACCGGGGAATCTGCCGGAGGCTGCCCAGTCGAAACGGCCGGAGTCTACAATGACTCCGCCGATGGATGTACCATGCCCGCCGATGAACTTCGTCGCCGAATGGACTACGATATCAGCGCCGAAGTCGATGGGACGAATCAGATACGGCGTTCCAAACGTATTGTCCACGATCAATGGGATGCCGTTCTGGTGCGCAATCGAGGCGATGGCTTCCAGATCCGCGACATTGCAGCCCGGATTGCCGATGGTCTCGACATAAAGTGCCTTTGTCTGCGCATTGATGGCCGCGCGGAAGTTCTCCGGCTCGTCGGAATCCACAAACCGGGTGATGATGCCCAGTTTCGGCAGCGTATGCGCGAAGAGGTTGTACGTGCCGCCGTATAGGGTGGAGGCTGACACGATTTCGTCGCCGCAGCCCGCGATGTTGAGGATGGCATACGTGATGGCGGCGGAACCGGATGCGACGGCAAGGGCGGCGGTTCCGCCTTCCAGGGCGGCCATGCGCTGTTCGAATACATCGCTTGTCGGATTCATGATGCGGGTGTATATATTGCCGGGTTCCCTGAGCGCAAACAGGTTGGCCGCATGCTCGGAATCACGGAAGACATAGGATGTGGTCTGGTAGATTGGCACGGCGCGGGATCCGGTCGTGGGATCCGGAGTCTGCCCGGCATGGACCTGAAGGGTATCGAACTTCAAAGCCTTGTTTCCCATGTTGTTCTCCTTTTGTCATTCCCGTCATTGTGGGATGCCTGTTGTTTTCTTGTCTATTAGCATGAATAAATCGCTGAGGACTTCCGAGACGGCAATTTCAATCCGAGACGGCAATTTCAATCCGAGACGGCAATTTTAATCCGGGACGGCAATTTCAATCCGGAACGGCAATTTCAATCCGAAACGGCAATTTTAATCCGGAACGGCAATTTCAATCCGGGACGGCAATTTCAATCCGGAACGGCAATTTCAAATATGATACATAGGTTCAGTCATCCCATCCATGACCCGCTTTTCCTGTGCCAGTTCTTCCAGGGTGATGCCGTCCACAAGGACGTTGATTCGCAGGTCCATCGGTTCCCAGACCATTTCCCTGATGCACCGGGACAACGCGTCCATCTCCGGCGCGCTGTCAAGCTCTTCCTCCACCAGGGTCAATTCGCCCTCAAGCGCCCGCAGCACATCACCCACGCGCATTCGTTCGGCGGGGCGCCCCAGCATGTATCCGCCCTGGGCACCCTTGACGCTTCGAATCAGGCCGGCTTTCCTCAAAAGGGAGAACAGGTGCTCCAGATAACTGACGGAGATGCCCTGCCGCTCCGCGATCAGGCTGATCGGGACATGTCCGCCGTTTGAATGGACCGCCAGGTCCAGGATGGCCCGTAGGCCGTATCGTCCCTTGGTGGATAGTTTCATGCTCATGGACTCCCTTCAGTTTGTAAACAGGTTACATGCAGGAAACAAACGGCCTTCATGGCTATTAGCTTCACGGCATCAGATAATGAAGTCGAGTGCCGGAAAGGCATCCTCGCTCTTCACGGCATCGGCCAGATCGGCAATTGTCACATTTCCGAGTACCGCATCCATCTCCATCATCATGCTGTGCCACAGTTTCCTCGTGACGCACCGGTTCTCAAATCCGCATGGCGCATCATCCGGGATGTTGTCAAGGCAATGGACGGGAGCCATCCTGCCCTCGACGGCGTGGAGAATGTCCCCGGCCGTGATACTCGCGGATTCCCAGGAAATCCGGTATCCGCCCTGCGGTCCGCGGACGCTTTCAACGATTCCGGCTTTTCCGAGCAACAGAAAAATCTGCTCGAGATAGTTGTCCGACAATTTACGACGGTCAGCGATGCTGCGGATGCTTTCATAATTCGTGCCCGCATGGATGACCAGATCGGTTACGGCTTCCAGGGCGTACCGCCCTTTTGTTGAGATTTTCATTTCGCATCCTCCAACTGGTTCAGATCGTATGGCGTCTCCTGATAGACATAATAATTTATCCAGTTGCCGAACAGCAGGTTCGCATGGGAACGCCACCGCACAATGGGTTCGCGTGCCGGGTCATCGTCCGGGTAGTAATTGATCGGCACCGCAATGTCCAGCCCTTTCCCCACATCCCTGTCATACTCGGCCTTCAAGGTATGGGAATCGTATTCGGCATGCCCCGTGGCGAAAATCTGGCGGCCATCCCTGCTCTGGACCAGGAAAACACCCGATTCATCCGATTCGGAAAGGATTTCGAGGTTCCATGAAAGCCGGATGTCTTCGCGCCGGACTTCCGTGTGGCGCGAGTGAGGCACGAAGAATTCATCGTCGAAACCCTGAAGCAGTTTGATGCCTTTCCGATTGAGCGTATGAGGGAAAACGCCGAACATCTTCCTGGAAAGCGGATGCTTTGGAATTCCGTAATGGTGGTAGAGCCCGGCCTGGGCTCCCCAACAGATATGCAGGGTGGAAAATACATTGTGCCTGCTCCACTCCATCAGCTCCACCAGTTCATCCCAGTAGTCCACCTCTTCAAACGCCAGCAGTTCCACCGGGGCGCCGGTGATGATGAGCCCGTCGAACTTCTCATGGCGGACATCATCAAAGTTCTTGTAAAATGTCTGCAGGTGTTCTGCGGACGTATTGCGGGACTGATAGGTTTTCGGATGCAGCAGCACAACGTCGGACTGAATGGGCGTGTTGCCCAGGAGCCGCAGGATCTGCGTTTCCGTGATGATTTTGGTGGGCATCAGGTTCATGATGGCAATGCGGAGGGGACGGACATCCTGATGCTCAGCCCGTTCCTTCGTCATCACGAATATGTTTTCGCCGGTCAGGATTTCCTTGGCCGGCAGATTGTCGGGAATATTGATTGGCATGGTTCACCTCTGGCCTGCAGACTCATTGTCCGCCAACCTTGCTCATTGGGAATCCCTTGAATGGAACCGGACGATTGCGCGTAAAGACTAAGCATTTCGGACGAGTGCAGGTAAAGATTGAGCATTTCAAATGATAGTGGTTAGTGATTGAGCATTTCGAGCGAATCACTTGAAATCCCATGTGATTGAACAGAATTATACTATATCCTATGGGAAAACACAAGATTAAATTATGCGTATCCTGTAGGAATTATAATATACACGCAAATACGATTTCAAACTGTTTTTCCCGGCTATCCTTGGAAGCATTTCCCGACTGCATTTTTCGACTGCATTTCCATGACGCCGACTATTCCACCATTCCGATCCGGCTGAAAGGAAACAGGCGGACAAACGCCTTCCCGATGATCCGCTCCGCGTTCACTACCCCGAAAGTGCGGCTGTCCCGGCTCTTGTCCGGATTCCGGTTGTCCCCCAGGATGTACACGCAGCCGGCGGGAACCTCCATGTCCGAATAGGGCGAGCCCTCGGCATATGTGGGAATGCCGCCCGTATAGGTTTCCTCCTCCGGGATGCCATCCACGCTGACAATGCCGCCGGAGATGAGGATCCTCTGCCCTTCGGTGGCAATGATGCGCTTGATGGCGTATGTGCGGCGGTTTCCGAGCAATTCCGGGATCTTCAGGACCACGATGTCCCCATTCTTCACGTCATGAAACCGGAGTGATAGGTTCTGCACTATCACCACATTGCGGTTCTGCAGGGTCGGCTCCATTGAATTTCCGTCGACGACCGTGAACCTGCCCAAAAACTGCACAATCGCCAAGGCCAGCAGGATGGAGACACCCAGATATATGACCCACTCGATGACTTCCCGCAATGGGGTCTTCACCGCAGGGACCGTATCCGCCTTCATGCTCAGGATTGGACGTCGGCGCGCGGTCATTCGGCCTCCGCCGGCACATCGGCCAACCGGATGTGAAGCTCCGCCAGCTGTTTGTCATCCACCACGTCAGGGGCGCCCGTCAGAAGGCATGAGGCTGTCTGCACCTTCGGGAAGGCAATGACGTCGCGGATGCTGTCCTTGCCG
>CAZFWQ010000340.1:0-946 GCA_964522755.1 uncultured Oscillospiraceae bacterium
GAACCCGGGCTACTTCATCATCATCCCCATCCTGCCAATACCCTGTCTGGTAACCAAACTCAGTTACAAACACCGGTTTGCCGGGGTATGCGGCCGAAAGCCTGGCGGAATGATGAGCCCAGAAATCCATTGCGTCTGCAGGACTGTAGTTTTCGTTATGTTTGTGAATCCTTTCTGTCAATGGCGCATATCCGTTAATGCAAATCACATCGTCGCAATCAAACAACCTGTCCATGGCATCAGATGTCCAATAAGGCTCCATTGACACATGCATGGTGAGTCTGGAAGGGTCCAGCTTTCTGGCAAGCTGCATCAAGGCGATGTTTATCTCCATGACACCGGGCTCCTGTTCATTCGTCTCATTGCTTACCGACCAGAAAATTACGGAAGGATGGTTGAAGTCCCGTGCGATCAGCCTGCGAAGCTGTGCCCTGGCATGTTCCAGTGATAACAGCAGGGCATGCCTGGCTTCCTCGATATCTATGCCCGGTATGCCGACAAGCAAGGCGCACAGGGGGATTTCATCCATGACCAGCAGTCCCAGCTCATCACACAGATCAAGCTCGGTGCTGTCATGGGGATAATGGCACATGCGCACGAAGTTGGCTCCAGATGCTTTTATATTCAGGAAATCCTGCCTGACCAGTGCGGAATCTATGGGAAGCCTGGTGTCAGGATAATCTTCATGGCGGTTGAACCCGTTGAAAAAGACCTGCTTGCCATTTAGCAGCACTTTTCCATCCTGAACGCCTACAGTCCTGAATCCGAACCTGCAAAGCCGATTGTCCACGTTCTCACCACCAATGGACAACTCGACGCTTGCGCTGTAAAGGAAAGGTGAATCCGGCCACCACAAATTCACACTCGGCACAAGGTCTTCCAGGACAACTTCGAAGGCAGCGCCGGGCTCCATCCCGATAGTTTTGCAGCAAACCAATACCGGTCC
>CAZFWQ010000340.1:956-4178 GCA_964522755.1 uncultured Oscillospiraceae bacterium
CCCTTACAGTCACATCAGCCTGCACCGCATGCGCCTGCTCATTCCGCAATGTCATCGCTGCCTTGAACAGGCCTTCACCACCCTGCGGTTGTGCCGTTATTCTGATATCCTTGATGTATACCCAACTGGAGGCCACCAGCTCAACCTTGCGGACAATGCCGCCCTGGCTGCGCCAGAAGTGCACCGGGGGCAGTTCTCCCGCTGCGGTACAATTGTTTGCCCTGACAGTGATGCTGTTCTCGGAGCCATAATTCAACAATTCCGACACATGGATGTCAAACGGAAGGAATCCTTCATCGTTGCTTCCGGCGTATCTGCCGTTCACCCATACTGCGGCATGATAATTCACCGCCTGAAAACTCAGGGAAACACGCTTGTACTTCATGGAAACCGGTACGACAAACCGCTTCATGAACCAGCAGGTGCCTTGAAACCCAATCAGTTCCGGCAGGCAATGCTCGAATGTACAAGGTATCGTGATTTCCCTCCAGCCATTGCCGCCAGGGGATTCACCGCCAATTCCAAAACAGTCGTCGTCCGCCCGTACGCTCCAAATGCCGGTCAGGTCCATTCGTTCATTCACATTGTTCATATTGTCAATCATCATTCTTTTCCCCCTTGATATTGGAAAAGTCCGGGGGAGAAACCCCGTACCTTTCGCCTTGATCGTTGTGGTGTGGCCCGAGTAGATTGCGTAGTCTGCCAGTCAGCTCAATGGCGATGATGTTGTTTCCTGCCATCAGCCGGGATGCGATGTCCACCTCGCAGGGTGCTCCCCGCGCGCAACGCGCGTCGCTCTATGAAAGTGTGGCTGCCTTCAATATCCACGCAAAAATCGCCAAGCAGGTAAATACTCTCGAGTTCAGTCTCCATGGTAATCCGGCACCATCTCCCTGCTTTCTTGACATGACAAGGGGCAATCCTTAACTTAATCAAGTTGTCAGATTGCCCCTTGTCAGCCGCGTAAGGGTAGAGTTGACTCTACCTCACAACATTACTTGTTATATTGGTCATATACTGCCTGTGCTTCGTCGAGTACTTCCTGGCCGCCAAGCTTCAGCCATTCCTGAACAAAGGCGTCAAATTCACCCAGGTCTCTTTTTCCCGTGATGAAGTCTATGAAAGCGCCGGTAGCCAATTGGTCAAGCGGCTGCCTGAACTCGTTGTATTTGTTCAATACAACCTGGTCAAGGATATTCACCTTGCCAATATTCCTGCTTTCAGCATCTTTTCTCAATTGGATATACTCAGGAGCGGTCATATACTCGAACTGAAGGTCATAGTCATTGAAGAAACCGCCTGCATTGTATGTGTCCTTGTTTACGCCAAGACCAAATTCTATGCGTTTCGCTTCCTGGTCATACGGAGGCAGCCAATCGTATCCCCCGCCGTCCCTTCTCTTGAATGTCACGCCTTCCTTGCCCTTGTTATAGGCAAGCAGGCCCTCCGGATCGAATGTCGTCAGCTGCATGACTTGCAGATATTTTTCCAGAACCTTGTCTGAAACTTTTTCACTGAATACTGCGATGTGAGACATTGGCGCTCTCTGCGTCAATCCCTGTGCGCCATTCGGGCCCTTTGGCGCTACTATGTTGTACCATATTGCGCCATAATCCTTCAAACCGGAAAGATACTGGCCGCTCCAAAATGCTTCGCCCGGGAAGAAATTGAACCAGTCGCTTACCAAAGATCCTACCCGGTTCGCATATACTTTTTCATCCATGTTCGTGTTCTTGTTTACCATGAACTCGGGATCCAGATAGCCTTTTTCATACCAGGACTTTAGTGTCTGAAGGGCATCCTTCGTTCCCGGTTCTGCTTCACCCATGACTATTTTTCCATTGTTCTCCGTAAATATGCCGGGGAATGTACCGTAAGCGCCAAACACAAAGCTCAAACAGGTCAGCAATCCACCATTGTCTTCATTGATGTACCCTGTCAAGCCAAACGTATTCTTAACGCCGTCCTTGTCGGGATCATTCTCGGTAAATGCCTTCAGCATTGCTTCATACTCTGCCAGTGTCTCGGGATATTTTGTGATTCCGACATTATCCATCCAGTCTTTTCTCACGCCCAACCCTTGAGAATAGGGCCCTATCGTCCATAATGCCGGAAGACCGTAAATCTTGCCATCCCTGCGGACATATACGAACTGATCCTTCATATTGGGAGAGGCTTTTTTAATATAGTTTATATATCCCGGAAATGTGCTGCTCAACATCTCATCAGGTATGGTACGAATCAGTTTCTCGTCGTACAGTTTTTGCAATCCGTCAGCTGAAATGCCCCACCACATATCCGGAGGATTTCCTGCCGCTATCGCAAGGTTGATTTGTTCAACCATGTCCGGGCCTTGCCTTGTCCATGAAATATCAATATCCGGAATTTTTTCTTCAATGAATTTCTCTAAAAATCCATTTTGAACAATATTGTCATAATCACCGGCAAAGAAATCTACTTTGATTTTCTCCCCTGAGGCTGCTGCTGGTGCAGAGGTTTCTGCAACTGTGGTTTCTGCGGCCGCAGTCTCCGCAGCTGTGGTCGCAGCCGCCGTGGCAGCCGCAGCCGTGGTGGCTGCGACCGTGGTGGCTGCAGGAGCAGCGCTTTGACCGCATCCCGCAAAGCTGGATGCAATCAGCAGCATGACCAGCAGCACCACAATCAATTGTTTACCTTTCATAACCGTACCCCCCTTTTTATTTAATGCGCAAAATGTTTGAACAACATTTTATGCACATTATTCGTCAATGTTTCACGAACTAACCTTTCACAGCGCCAATCATGATGCCCTTGACGAAATATTTCTGTATGAACGGATACACTGCAAGCATGGGCGCAGTTGAAAGTATGATTACGGTAGCCTGCAATTGCCTTCCCGTGAACATTCCCTTTTTCCCCATTGCCGTCATCATGGCCTTCATGTCGGCCACGTCATTTTCGATGACGATTCTGCGCAATATGGCTTGCAGAACCTGCTTGTTCGTGTCATTGATGTATATCATGCCGTCAAACCATGCGTTCCAGTGTTCAACCATTACAAACAAGGATATCGTTGCAATGATTGGCGTTGACAAGGGCAGGATGATCTTCAGAAACACGGTGACTGCGCTGGCGCCATCTATCAAGGCAGATTCCTGCAGTGATACGGGCAAGGACATGAAGAAGTTCCTGGTTACAAGTATGTAGAATGCATTCAGTGCGGAAGGCAATACCAATGCCCAC
>CAZFWQ010000341.1:0-4163 GCA_964522755.1 uncultured Oscillospiraceae bacterium
GAACCCTCTATGACTTTCCGCACTTCCTGGTCATTCAGAACCCCATTACTCGTCATTCTCATTCTTCAGCCCTTCATTTCATTTGCATCCAGCGATTTCATTCTCTTAGCACTGTATACTAAATCCACTACTGCTCATGATGCCCGCTTCTGCTTCACAAAGCCCGTGCCTGCTTCACAAAGCCCGCTATTCCTTGACGCTTCCCAGCACGATGCCCATCATGAAATATCGCTGCAGGAATGGATAAAGCAGAAGCATGGGAACCGCGCCAATGAATATCTGGGCGGATTTCACCGTCTTGTCCGATATCTGCTTGAGTATCTCCGAGTTCGCTCGGGTCATCAATTGCAGGGAAGTGGATGCGATGAGTGTCTGCATATAGCTTTGCAGAGGGTAGTTGCGCGGATGCTGCATCAGGATCAGCCCATCGAACCAAGCGTTCCAGTTTCCCACAATGGTGAAAAGCGACAAGGTGGCAATGGCCGGCATGCTAAGTGGCACATAGATTCTCCATAAAATGAACCAGTGCCCGGCGCCATCCAGAAAATCCGATTCCTCAAGCGATTTGGGCAGGCCGCGATAAAAGTTCAGCCACAGAAGGAAACTGAATGCCGGCGCCATGCCAGGAATGACCAGGGCCCATATGCTGTCCAGCATCCCCACGGTCTTGATGATCATGTACCATGGGATGAGGCCACCGCTGATCAGCATGGTGACTGCCAGAAACCAGACATACAGCGTGCGCCCCTTGAATTCCCGGTTTGGCTTGGACAAGGGATATGCGGTCATGATCACGACGAACATGGTCAGTATGGCGGCCAGGAAAACCCTTTCCGTGCTGACAAGGAATGCCCTGACAAACTCGGGCTTTTCAAAGACGAACGCATAAGATTTGAAGTTGAGTCCGATGACAATCTGCCTGGTTTCCAAATCGAAATCCAATGGCCATAGCAGGACCCTGCCCTGGGTGGCGGGCAATTTGTGGCTGAAGGACAGGGCCAGCACATGAAAAAAGGGCACGATGCAGCTTAGGCACAGCAACACGAAGAATGCCGTGAGCACCACCAGGAAAATCCTGCGCGAGAGGGAGTAATATTCGTGCATCTTGTTTCCCCTTTCAGAATATCCTGTAGTCGCTGTATTCATACGCGAGGTAGTAGCTCAGCGAGACCAGAATCAGGGAGATGACCGACTTGAACAGGCCCACCGCCGCGCCCAGCGAATACTGCTGGTTCTGCAGGCCCATCCGGTACACGAAGGTATCGATGATGTCCCCGGTCTCCATGGTGGCATTTGTCATCAGCATGAAGATCTGGTCGAATCCCGCGTTGAAGATATTGCCGAGTGCAAGCGTGGCTGTCAGGATGATGATGGGCTTCATTGCGGGAACGGTGACATGCCGGCACAGATGCAGGCGATTTGCGCCATCGATTGCTGCCGCTTCATAAAGCTCCGGGTTCACATTGGTGATGGCCGCCAAAAAGATGATGGTGCCGAAGCCTGCATTCTGCCAAAGGTCGGTTATCACGAGCATGTAGGGAAACAGGTTCTTGTCTCCAAGAAAAAGGATGGGTTCCACGCCGATCGGTTTCAACAGGATGAGGTTCACAAAGCCATCCGGTGAAAGAAAGTACCTCAGCACGGCCCCCAGGATGACCCAGGAAAGGAAATACGGGATATACAGCACGGTTTGAACCGTACGGCGAAAGAAGCGACTCGTCAGCTCATGAAGCAGGATTGCCAGAATGATGGGGAAAACCTGATTGGCCAGGGCTTTCATGATGGAGATGTAGAAGGTGTTCCACAGCAGTTGGCCGGAACCCCGCATGGTGAACATCCTCACGAAATTGTCCAGACCCACGAACCGGCTGCCGAAAAAACCCAACGCGGGCTCGAACTTCTGAAAGGCCATCACCAGTCCAAGGAGAGGCCCATAGGAAAAAACAAGCGTCACTGCAACGGCAGGAATCATCATCATGTGCATCGGGATCTGCCTTCTTTTCTGCAATGAACTCAGTTTCCCGCTGTTTTCCCTTTTGATTTGAATCGCCGTCACGACATCTCCTTTCCGAAAAGGAAGGCGGACCCGCCGGAAAGCAGGCCCGCCAGCCAATATGCTACTTGAATTTGGCATACCAGGCGTTGATGTCATCCGTGATCTTCTGGCCACCCTGCTTATACCATTCGCTGACAAATTCATCGTACTTGTCGACAGGATATTCGCCATTGATGATCTTGAGTGCATAGTCGGCGTACAGTTTCTCCAGCACCGCAGAGTTGTCCAGCAAAGACTGTGGCGGATTGCCATAAAAAGCATTCAGCTGATATAGGTCTTTTTCCTGGTAATACTCCATTTTGGCGCAGGAACTGTTGGGTCCGTAGGAGAGCCAGATGCCCCAGCGCGAAAGGTCGGCCTTGTCGCGGTAATCAACCATCCAATTGTAAATCAGGGTATCTTCACCGTTGAGTCCGCTGGTATCCTTCGTATCCAGTGCCTTGACCGTCTTCTGATAGAGGCTGAGATTCTTTCCGGGATATTCGAAATACACGGGCATGAGGAGCCATGGGTTGTTGCCGGCGGCATCATATCCGTATTTCGCAAAGGTTTCCGGCGTGCTCTTCCACATCTTCTCATTGCAAAGGTTCGCCATCTTGATCATGGCTTCAGGATGCTTGAAGTTCGCATTGACGACATTCATGCGCATCATCAGGATGGTATGCGACTGCGCTTTGGCAGGACTGGAATCGACGGAGAGCACCGGGTAGGAACGCCATTCGCAGTTCGGATCCGCTTTCTTCATGTCGCCGAGCGGCCACCAGCCGTCCCACAGGCCGCCGAAAATTACGCCGACCTTATTGTCAGTGATCAAAGGCAGGACGTTTTCGTCCCACTTGAGGGATGCGAAGTTCTTGTCGATGATCTTTTTTCCAACCAGGTTTGCAAGTGAACCAAGGGCAGCCTTCATGGGTTCAGCCTGGGCGGTGCCGAATACGAGTTTGCCATCGGAACCCTTGACCCAAATGCCCGAGTAGGCATGATAGCAGTTCAGGAATGTCGTCAGGGTGGCGCTGTATGAGGACACGGCGTTGGTATCCAGCGCGATGCCAACGGTATCAGCCTGGCCGTTGCCATCCGGGTCCTTGCCCACGAAGGCTTCGGCGATGGCCAGGACATCCTGAAGGGTCTTCGGCTCCTGCAAGCCCAGTTTCTGCAACCAATCATAGCGAAGCCAGATATTCTTCGTATCATCGGTATTGTTCAGGAAATACGGCAATGCGTACATCTTGTTGTCGCGCGAACAAATCTTCAGCGCGGCATCCGACCCGGGCCGGGTCAGCACGTCTTTCATGAACGGGCCACCATAGTCGTTGTACGCGGTTGTGATTTCAGCCAGTTTGCCGGCATTGGCCAGGGACTCAAACTGCAGCGGATTTACATAGAATATGTCAGGCAAATCTCCCGAGGAGATGGCGAGATTGAGCTTTTCCCCGCCTTGTTCCCCGTTGCCGGTCCAGACAAATTCCAGGTCAATACCCAACTCGTCCTTGTATGCTCGTGTCCAGACATTGTTCTCAGGTGAATCGCCATTCTCGAACTTGATGGTGGGATCGATGGAGTTGAGCATTGTCTTGATTTTGATGGGCGGATCGTATTTGCCAAGCGGATCAGCCACAACTGGCGCAGCAGTCGTGACGGCTGCCGTGGTCGATGTGGCGGCAGGCGTCGCCGATGTGCAACCCACAAAGAGGGACAATGCCATTGCCAGGGTGCACACCTTCAGGATCGTCATCTTCCTTTTCATTGTTCTTCCTCCCTACATGTCTCATTTCACAAAATTGGAGAACCCTTCATGAATGGATGGGTATGATGGGTTGGTCCAGGAAAGGACTGTCCGGATTTTTTCCAGGTTTCATTCCACGTTTCATTCCGCAACCGCACGGCAACCTCCTTGCAACCAGAATTCAGTATGGCAGCTTCTCTGTTCGTCATCCCTTCACAACACGGAAATCCCGAGTGATCTTTTCCATTCCTTCAAGTATATGCATGGGTATGGCCGAATCCGTGATGATGCACGAAACCTCGCTCAGAAGACCCACCACAGAACCCCCGCCCGTCCTGAACTTGGTGCTGTCCGCAAGCACCACACTTTTTTCAGCCACGC
>CAZFWQ010000342.1:0-1547 GCA_964522755.1 uncultured Oscillospiraceae bacterium
AACGCGGCGGGAAACCTGGTGGACGGAGCAGGTTACGTCTGGGATGTGGCTTCCGGCACTGTGAGTGGCACGGTCGGGCAAATTGTCGACACGGGCCTGTATGTTGTCGGCGGCATCATGTCTGAAGGCGCAGAGCTGATTTCGGATTTCGGACATGGCACCTGGGATCTGATAACTGACTCCAGCCTGCGCAATGACTGGTTCGACAACATGTACGGCGATGTCGGGAACATGCGGGATACCGCTGTCAATACTGTTTCCGGCCTGATCCAGGGCATCAGCGATTACAATACTGATCCTGCCCTCCGGGATGCATTCTGGGATAACGTTTACACTACATTGACAGGCGCCGAGTCTGCAATCGGCAATGCGGCAACCAATGCCTGGAACAGTCCGGACAAGTGGGGAACCGTATCGAACCTCACTGGGCAGGCTTGGGACGGGTTTTCCAATATCGTCAACGATCCGGAAAAAGTATATGATACCATCAAAAGCCTGACTGGCGTTCGCAGTTTTGAAAACAGCTGGGACCCGGGCCGGGGTGGCTGGGAACGCGTGGGATATTCCATCCTTGGCACTTTCGAAGCGTATGGCGCCATCACGACTGTGCAGGCAGGCCAGGAAATCATCGGTTCGCGCATCGACAACTTTCTGGGCAGTTATTCAGATGATGCCGCCCGGGCACTCGCAACGCAGAATGCGCGCGGCCTTACCGCGGAAGAGGCAGCGAATCTCGGTCAGCGCGGCGACTTCATCCACACAGGCTATATTGACGACCCCAGGTTCATGACCGATAAAAGCATTGCCGAAATGCGAAGAATTGCGCAGGAGACAGGCGAACCGATTTATATCCGCCTTGGAAACGAGAAGTCGGTTCGCTGGATAGAATCTGAAACAGCCGTGCCGAAGGACCTCTGGATCAAGAACAAGACCATCAACGGCGTCGATGAGATCCTTGGTGCAAAGCCTGGAAGCCAGGGTCTGGTTGGTTATTTCGAGCCGAGGCTCCCGGCGGATTTTGCCACACGGGGTGCGGCGGAGCAGGTCGCCATCCAGGCACGCTTCGATCAGCGCATGGCCGAGATTCAGAAATATGGCCCGGACATCAACCGGATGGTCAAGAGCGGTCAGCTGGAAATCCAGGAAGGCGGGATCCTGGCTAAGCCAGGGGTTAATGGAGCGGATAGCCTGCCCTATGCGGGAGACAACGACATTTTCCATGCAGGCACAGCCGCCGAAAATGCAGCTATGAATTCTACCAGTTCGGGGGTCACGCACGGCGGCCTGACGAATTATCCGAATTACACGGGACCGCACGGCTTCGATCCGGCTGCCTACAACAACATGCGAGGGGCTGCGACCACGCGCGGCGGCACCAACTGGATAGATTACAATCCCAGTGGCGGGGTGGTGTCCTTCAATCCGGACGGCACGGTCACGCAGGCTTTCGTTACCAATCCGACTTTCAGGCTGCCGCCCAGAACCACTGTCCCGAACGTATACGTCGGCGTGGAGGGTGTGATGGCCGGCACCCGATGATGGCCGGA
>CAZFWQ010000342.1:1647-4159 GCA_964522755.1 uncultured Oscillospiraceae bacterium
AAATATGTGAACACGACCCAAAGCCCTGTTTTGGGGTACGGCCGGGATGCACGGGATGCAGCCGTGACGGAATACTGCAGGGAATACGGGGAACTTCAGCGCCTTGAGCGGGAAATGGTGACGGATCCGGGAACAGCTGGGATTTGGCGTGAATGCATGGGCCGGCTGAAGTCGATGGAACCCGTGTTTCTAGCTACCCTGCCAAGGCTCAGACTGGCCCGCTGTCCTTATACTGGAGAACTTGTCCATGCCAGCGTTGATGTTTTCGGGACGGGAAGCCCTTGGTGGCGGGACGAAGGAACTGTCCGGAACGAATTCGAAGGCCCATCCACCCTGTTTGCGGTGGACGGCGCTTTGCACTTGGATGGAATGCCTGAAGAATCGCCTTTCACGGTGCTCCCAGGTCCTGAAAAGCCTTTTGTCATTCCTGAAATCCTCAGCCGGTCTGAAATACGTGCCGTGCTATATGCCACACCCATCACCGGGGGAACCGTCTGGTGGATGGTCTACTTCGCCTATCCAATGGTATACGACCATGCCCGGGTCAATGATTATGCCAGAGACTGCTACACCATCCTGCTGGACAGCGGGACGCGCATCGCTTATTCTGATGCCTACCCGGATTTCCTGCTTGATTTCGACTTGGCGCCTTGGGTGAAATCCGGCAAGCTGCTCTGGATATCCCCGGGGGATGCTGCAATGAAACTGCACGCCACACTTGATGGATGCCCATACCTCAATGAACCGGGTGAAGCCCGGAGACAGATGATTGTCGGAAACTGGAAAGGTTGGCTGGGTAAGCTCCGGGAACCAATCGACCATTCACTGGTCAGGAAGACCGACCCGGGAATGGAAGCACGTTTTCAAAAGGGCTTGGCACATGTCAAGGAGGGTGGCACGAATGGCTGAAAGGATTGTCATGGCAAGAACCGGCTTGACGGACCTGATGGCGCTGTTGCGGAAGGAAAGGGTTTACCTGTCCCCTTTCAGTCCGCTTTCTGATCCCCGGCTGGCAGAAAAGCTTGCTGCCGAAAAGCCTTCGGGAACACCCATGCCTTCGGACCCAGTCTCGATGACTTTGTTCAGGGAATCTATCGCTGCCCTGGCGAATCAGGAAATGAAGTTCACTTTACGTACGGGAGGCGGCTCAAGCCCGATGGCGGAAGAAACTGTCTGCTTCGCGATAGACAGGAAACCTATCGGCCTCATCATCGATGGCATGGAAGTTCTGGTTGTCCAGTATGAGGATGCCGGAGCCGTGGCGGATGGTTTCCTCGGCCTGCATGCATCCCGGACGCAGGCGGTGTCGCCCAACCTCATCCCGCCGCTGACGGATACAGGCGAATTCCTCTGCCTGCTCAATGCGGTCGACATGTATCGGAGATCCTATTACGCGAGCATGCTTTCCTGCCTGCCGCAGACAGAACCGGGCGTAGCTGCGGAAGTGTTCATGAAGGACATGTCCCGCGTGCTGGAAACCCGTGATGTGAGGTGGCTGCTCGGCGCGTTTATCGCACTGATGCCGAACCTCCCGATAGATCGGACGAATTCGGATCCGGTGAGTGTTCTCCTTGATGCCGGTCTTTGCCGGTTGATGAAGGACAAGGCCGGAAAACCCTGGCTCCAGTTCACGGATGCTGGCAAGGCACTGGGCGTGGAATTCGAGCGCACCTGGCTTACCTGCGCGGGCTATTCGCTGACCGGAATTGCCGGTGGCCGCGAATTCACGGTGGGCAGCGGATTCATCGCGCCAACTGCGGTGACGAACCACGTGATGACCCTTGCAATGGAGAACGGAAATCCCCGCATCAACCATCAGGCGTTTTATACGGACCAGATAAAGTCACTGTGGGTTGACCTGTTTGATGCCGGATGGAAATGGGTGAAGGCTGGAGGACCGCCATCGGAAGTGAAGCCGATGGAAATGCCCAATCCGCCCGCAATGCAATATGCCCCGCAGCCGGCTGCACATCCGGCACCCAGCTCCCGGTTCTGCGCATTTTGCGGCAAACCGCTGGCTGTGAATAGCCGATTCTGCGATAGTTGCGGGAAACCGGTGGGATGAGTTGTATGTATTCCGCTGACGCCTAACTGATGGGGTATGCCCAGAAGGATTTCAGCCAGGACAGTCAGCACCAGCGGTGCCAGGATGTTATATGATGACATCAATGGTAAAAGCCGTTGAATATCTTCAAACAACTGTCTGGAAAGCGATCTGATGGAGTATGGCATGCCAGTTTGTTCAGTGTCAGCAATTATTTTTATTGTCTGCAACATTTTCATCTTCACGGTTGTGTATAAAGTGAAGACACAATATCAACGGTGAATGGTGAAAGGAATGATGAAAATGAAAAAGTATTTATCATGCATGTTGTGCGCCGGATTACTTGTCGCAGTATTCATTTCCATGTCTGCCTGTGGAATGACGATAAAACATGCATCATCCTCCGGCATTGAAACGACTAACGACACGAAAACCGCTTCCGGCAAGGAAACCCCCGCTGGCACGGAA
>CAZFWQ010000343.1:0-4151 GCA_964522755.1 uncultured Oscillospiraceae bacterium
TGCCCAAATCCAGCTTGCCAAGGGAATCCTTTTCCTTGCCCAGGAACAGCCTGGTTTTCGCCTGATAAACCGGGGTGATGTAAAACATGGAAACAAGTCCCGCCACGGTGGCAGCCAGGATGACGCTAATCGCCACAATGTACCACTTCCGGAGAACAAGAAATATCAGGTCTTTCAAATCAATCTCGTAGCTTTCTTCTTGCATGGGTTACCTCGTTTGGTTGCATTCAGATCTTTTTATGGGGAGTACGGACGATTGTCTTTCATGTGGGCAACGGATGTATTATATCAGAACCGGACTGATGTGGCGTGAATGAAAAGCCGTGAAAATCGAAAAATGCTTCTTTCTCTTCGTCATGGAGGGGATGATCAAATCCATGTCCTGTAAAATGCGGGATGGGTTTTCATGGAACAGGAGCTCCGCCGCTTCCAATCCACAATGTTCGGCAACCAGGTTTCGTGCATGGGAAAGGGTGGGTGTGCGACGCCTTGAGTTGTGCGCATCGGAGGCAACCACGTGAATAAGACCCTCCTGCAGCAGGACCCAGGCACGTTTCCTCAGTTCATCGGAAGCTCCGGTCAGGGAACCGGCATTCATCTGGAACGAACACCCCATTGTCTTCAGCTCCTGCCACATCTGGATGGAAAAACCGGAATATCGTTCCGGATGAGCAATCAGCAGATGGTAACGCATATCCATGATGCGCTCCAAAAGGGTGGAGACTGATTTCAAGGTGGAAACAACAGGAAGCTCCAACAAAAAGGTGTGGGAATTTCCCAGTGGCTTGCACAATCCTTGCTGAATATGCTGGACGGACAAGCTGTCCAGCATGATCTCATGACCCGAAAGCAAATCCAGTTTCCGGCCGGAATGCCGCAGGTTGTCCTGCAGCTCAGACAGCAACCGCTCATAACTTTCCACCGTGTACTGGTTCGCACCGGCAATGTAATGAGGTGTGGCGACCATTTGCACAGTAAAATCCGCTTCTGCCATGGACAGCATGGCAAGCGACTCCTGCGCGTCTATGGCCCCATCATCGATATCGGGAAGGATATGGGCATGCAAATCAATAAACACCGTTAAACCTCTGACAAAAGATAGTTGTATCGGATAAAGAGCGTTTTCGCCCTTTGGTAACCCGCTTCACCGAGCCGTTCGAGCAGGTGGATCTGAAGTTGATCCTGTTCTTCCGTATCAAACCCGTCTGCTGCCATGCCTTGAATATAACCTTGGTCAAGTTTTGTTATGATGTTCCGGAAATCAGCCAGATCCGTATCATCGATTTCATCTCGATGCGCTTCAATTTTCTTTTCAAGCCAGGCATTTGCCCCGGGCGCTTCCAGCTGTGCCGAGGGTTCCGGCTGGACAATGGGTTGTGGCGGATTGGCGGGCTGTGTTGACCTAGGGGTGGGTGTTGCCGGGTGGGGGGTCTGCGTCGACGGTGCAGGACTCGGTGTTGATGGTTGGATTGTGGCTGTTGCTGTGTCGGAGATGGGCGCTGCGGGGTCTGAGCCGCCTAAAGAAGGATTGGTGACGGATACTGAGGGTTTAGTGATGGGCAGGCTTGAGGAAGGAATTGACGATGCTGCCGGTGTTTCCACAGCTGCACCCTCTTGGGAATGGATGGATACGGCATAGACATCCAAAGATTGATTCTCAAATATGCCAGTCAGAATTAACGTAGCTGCCAGCAGTCCTATAAGAAAACCTGCAATGAGGCCAAATCGAGCCATTTGCTTCATGATGCTCCATCTTCAAAGAAAATATGCTGCATGGAATCTGGTGAAACAGGAACAGGGTGTGGATCCTGGGAGCCACGCCCTGTTCCCGCCTCAACGGGATTGAGGACTATTTTAATATGAATTTCAAGTATCTGTCCATCATGACGGCCGCTTCTGCGCGGGTTGCATAACTTTGGGGATTGAACCGCTTGCTGTTGTCTCCCATCAGAATACCCGCTTCTGTTGCTTTGGCTACTGCCGTCTTGGCGTATTCGCTGATTTTCGCGGCATCCGTGAAGGCCATGATGGCGACATTCGGAGCCTTGGTTCCCATGGAATTGACCAGCATGACGGCAATGTCTTCCCGTTTGATGCTGTTGCCGGGTTTGAAGGTTTTATCCGGATAACCGGCGACAACGCCATTGTCAAAACTGGCGACCACATCGTTGAAGAACCAATCCGAAGCCTTCACATCCGTGAACTTGACCGTGGTGCCGGACTTCTGGAGCTTGCGCGCCAGGGTGATCATCCGGGCGAACTCGGCACGGGTGACATTGCCGGAGGGTTGGAACATGTTTTCACCTTTGCCAACGATAATGCCCTTGGAGGACAATGCATTGATGCTGCCGATGGCCCAGCTGAAGGAGGCGGTGTCGAGGAACTTCAGGATGGATTTGGACAGCATGTACAGGCTGAAATGGTTGATTTCCGCACGGTACACCTTGGCGATCGGGTCGTATACGCCGCCGATGTTCTTCAGAGTACCATCGGAAGCGAGGTAGAACATGGTGATGTTGTTGATGTCTTCTCCCGGGGCGGGCGTGTAGGGGAATTCAATGGTCATGTTGCTGTCGAACAGGTCGGTGGATGCGAGTTTCTGAGTCACTTCAACGCCTGCTGACTTTTTGGTCATGACAAGGCTCAGGTCGAAGACGGGTGCTCCCGGTGTATACGCAGCCTTTTGAGCAGGCGACATGGCAGCCAATGCTTCCGCACCGACCTTTTCCACAGAGAGTATCTTCAAATCTGCCGTTGCAGCTGGGGTTGCTCCGAGAAAGTCTTCCAGAAGGCTTCCGAAGATGTCCGGAGAGAAGGACATGGTGCCCATATCCGTTTTGATTTCCAGCACTTCCACGCTTTTCCCGGAAAGTGATGCCAATGCGGAATTGTCCAGGGTAACTTCTGCTGCCAGAAGGTTTCCCGTGGGTGAAGTGACATCCATGGCCACAGTTTCCGTCAAATTCGGGATGGAGGCAACATCGGAAATCTTCATTTCGGAGGTGGCCACTCCTTCAGTAGTAATGACCACAGGCAGTTCCACGATGACTGCAGGCTCCGGAGTAGGAGTTGGGGTAGGAGTCGGGGTGGGAGTAACCGGAACAATGATCGGGCCGGGTGTCGGAGTTACCGGGATGAGGACCACTGAACCGGCATAGATGGGATGACCTGAAACGCTGTTCGCTATCAGGAAACGTTTGAAGGAATCTTTCTCGGCGGACTGGGCATTGACAATATCAGCGGCATGAGAAAGCAATCCGGAAAAAGTTGCTGTTTTCCCTGCTCCTGTCAAGATATTGCTTAGCGTCTGAAATGATCCTACAAGAGGTGTCAAAGCAGATTCGGCCAACCCGGCATAGGGGGCCACAAGTCCAAACGCAATGTCGCTGCCCAGGTCTCCGGTTGCAATCCGGTCATTATTGATCCTTGTAGCGGTCTGCATCAGTGTGATGATGAACTTCAATCCGTTATCGGTTGCGTTATCACCGGTAACCAGCGTATTCAAGCTGGAATACAGCGCAGAACCCGCACTGAATCCGGTCTGTGCATAATTCAGTGATGCAGGTGCTCCCGCACGAATTGTGCCGTTTATGACATCCCTGGTATTGACCGACAATGTGTCCACCCTCACCAAGGCAGCAGTCACATCTGATGACAGTAATGTGTACGCGCTACCAAAGGCTGTGATAATACCTGTAGCCCTTGTACTCGTATCTCCAGGATCCGTAATCAGATTGGCCAATGCAATTCGATCGGTCGAATTTGTCATGGTCACGGCACCGACGACGATCTTCTGAAGTGCATCCACAGGCGGCACCGGCACTGCACTCGCTACCAACGGCATCATCCCCAGCAAAAGGCAAAACACCAATACCAAACTGACAACCTTGCTCGATAACTTGTTATGATTCATGTTGATCATCATATTCATCCTCCAAAATACTCATTTTGATTTTGCAGCATCTTCAGTACCTTACGTGAATCATTGCAGTTCAAGTCCTGATAAGAAGCGCCGATCAAACAATCAACTTTGAAAGTACTGCACAAGACACAATCGTTAGCTTGAAAATCTGCATCGCTGTGAAAATCAACAACTCTAGTAGAACGTTCTTTTAATAAGTAACAATATTGTACTTTTTATCCCGATGCGA
>CAZFWQ010000344.1:0-4123 GCA_964522755.1 uncultured Oscillospiraceae bacterium
TGCAAATTACGAGGCTGTTGTAACTAATGAGAAGTGCGCGGGCTGTAAAGTATGTTTAGCAGATGCCAGGTGTCGGCATTGGAAATAGTTGACGGCATGGCCAAAATCGACAGGAATCAATGCCTTGGTTGCGGATTATGCATAACGACATGCGCTTCAAATGCAATAAAACTGATGCCACGGCCGGCGAAAGAACAAGTTGCTCCGCCGGAAACCTTTGGGGATTGGGAAAAGCAGAGGCTTCAAAACAGAAATTCAACATAGGAGCATAACGGCAATAGGGTCAGTTACTGTGAACACATCATGCCTTCCCGACCCTCAAGGATAGACTTTACATGCTTTTTGCATTCAATTGTACCGGCAGGATGCTGCGCCACTACGTGGCTTTTTAAAGTCTTAATGTCTTGTTTGAATTGATTGGAAAAAGGTAACATATGATAGATATGGATTCAGGAGTCCCATTTTTCTTTTTTTGTGGGATGCTTGGAGACTGCCATAATATGAATTGTATTTCATTTGCTGATCTCTATTCGCACGGTGACGGGAGTTGGGGAGTGTGAAAAAGATGAAAAGTTTTCTGTGCGTCATTACTGTGATATTGCTAATGTTTAGTTTTGTGGCTTGTGCTGCCCCTGCCGGTGATAAAACTACTGCGCCAACTGCCGCGCCTTCTGCAGAACCATCCGCCGCGCCTTCTGCAGAACCATCCGCCGCGCCTTCTGCAGAACCATCCGCTGCGCCGACTGCCGAACCATCCGCTGCGCCGACTGCCGAACCAACACAATCGCCCGAAGTGGTCCTGTTCAACGATGCCGCACTGGAGGCAAAGGTGCGCGCCGCCATGAACAGGCCGGAAGGCGACATCACGGCTGAAGAAGCAAAAGCGGTGACGCTGCTGAACCTCAACAATGATTTTCAACAGGATATGCCTGACGAAATCATCATCAGGGATATCAGCGCCCTCAAATGGTTCACTGGCCTCAAAGTGCTGAATTTCGGTGAAAACGCGGTTTCCGATCTCAGCCCGCTCTCGCAGCTTCAAAAACTCGAAGTTGTTCTGATTTATTCAAACAAGAGCATCAGCGACATCAGCCCGCTTTCCAGCCTGGCAAATCTTTCTGAACTCAATCTGCAATACAATCAGGTCAAGGATGTAAGCCCGCTTGCGAAACTCAAGAATTTGACCGTGCTTTTGCTCAAAGGCAATGCGATCACCGACTACAGCCCGCTGGCGGACATCTATCCGAACCTGCGGGACAAGGACTTCCAGATCATTTCCATTGAGGATGTGTCCGACGAGCCGATTGTCTTTGCCGACCCAAACCTTGAGTCCACCGTGCGTCGGGTTCTTGGCATTCCGGACAGGCCAGTCACCCGGAAGGACGCCTATCAGGTGCAGTCGATCGGCCTGGGTCACAGCCTCCCTTCCGACGAAGCAATCAGCGACCTTTCGGGCCTGGAGTACTTTGTGAACCTTGAAGAACTCGACCTGAGCGGAAACATAATCAGCGACCTGGGCCCGATCAGCGGGTTGGTCAAGATGAAATCACTGGTGATTGCCTTTAATGAGATTGCCGATCTGGGCGCGCTTTCCACCATGCCGCAGCTGGAAGTGCTGGACGCAAAAAGAAATAAAATAATAGATGTCAGCCCTCTGGCGGGGCTGACAAAGATCTGGGAACTGCAAATCAATTCCAACCAGATTGTCGACTTCAGTCCCCTTGCCAGCCTGAAGAACCTAAAGGTGGCTTTATTGGCCGACAATCCTTCTTCCGATTTCAGCCCTCTCAAAGATATCTATCCCAACCTCGAGGGTAAGGACTTTACACTGGAGTAAGTCGCCACGCGACGCGCCAACATCTGTGATTATCGCGGATGCCCGCAGAAACAGGGAAGTCCGGCCCGCATTGGTTTCAATGGCTTCCCATCTACCGGGTCCTGCATCATCTCGATAATACGCTGACATGAGGAACTTGTGCGCAAGTTCAAATGGCAGCATTCTTCTTGAAGGCGGTTTCAGACTTGAAACGCTAATAGTGGACATACGGAATGTATTGCACATGGGACCTTGTGAAAAATCCTTTCTGAAAAAGGTGCACTCGCATGGTTTGGCCTGTATAATCAATGATATTTGCGTAATGGCCATTGTGAATTCACATGAGCACATCACACTCATAAAACAGAAACCATATTACAAAAGGAGTCCGACATGCTGGCAGCAGACTTGAAGAAAGCCCTCGACGGATATGGCAAGGCCGACCTGGTCCTGCTGGCCACGGAACTGTACCGTAAAATTCCCAAGAAGGAGCGGGATGCGCAGGATCTTGACGGAATGATCTTGGATTTTGCCTCTTTCCTTGAAAAGAAAAAATTAGGCAAACCGTCACAACCGCTGGTAAATATCACAAACCTGGAAATTGATGTGAGGTGGTTCCTGGAGAATGCCTACAACCAATACTACATGGTGCCAAACCGGGTCGTCTCAAAAAAGGATCGACCGAAATGGCGGTTTTTGGCAAACGGGTTCATCAAGGAACTTAACCGGCATCCCGTGGACGGTGAAACCGGTGAAATGGCCACTGGGCTGTTGCTGAATATCTACCAGATGCTTTGTTACGCCACCCAGTATCATCTCTTTGTCTCCACTACCCCCTTCAAAGCCGTCGGCCTGCCGCAGACAGAAATGTTCGACATGCTCATCGCCCGTATGCTGGAGCATGATAAAAGTCCGGAGCGCATTCGCCTTTGTCTGCGGTTATTAATCGAAAACAATCTGGATGAGGATACCTATTTCATCCAGATGACCCCGTTGCTGTACCCACGGCTCAAGACGCCGGATATGAAGGAAACAGCCATTGCGCAGGGGTTTCTGTTGCTCAAGGATCTCACGGAAAAGCAGGAGAAGACAAGCAAGGCAAAACACCGGGATATCATGGAGGAATATAATCAGAACCAAGCCATCGACCGCATGGCCCACATGCTCTTTGATTTGCTGTCGTTCATGGGAGATGTGGAGCATGGCCTGAAATTGTATAAGAAATACGGCAGCAAGATGAGTGGAAATGTTTCGACGTACGCCGTTCTGTGGCATCTGGAATTCAATGATTTGCCCCGCATATGGCTAAGAGAATACGATTTGGCAGTGTCTAAAGGGGAGACCTTTGGTCCCTCGCTTGCTGAAAAGAGAGAGCTCGTGATGCGCATGGGTGAGTTTCCAACCACGGATTAGACCAGCTTGTGTGTAAAAACATTTATTCTTTTTGCAGCCAAGCACAAACTCGGCGGGCTGGATTGGGGTTCCCATACCCATTCCATATGGAGTCGCGGCACAAGGAAACCTTTCAACCCGACCGCACGCGGATGATGACCTAATCTTCAGCAGTAGTTGCCGTATGCAGGTTTGAACCCCGCGCAGCCAGCTTCTTGTTTTGCATCGCTTGCCGACTTTCATACATTTCTCTGACCCGTGTACTCACTGGTTGTTTCAACTGCTGGCTTTTTGAGGGAATATTCTTGTTCAAGCTTCTCGGATTCAAACCGACATTGCGAACAGAAGATCGTCGCAGGCGCGTTTCCGCACACTTCACATGCCCGCTCAACCGGCGCGTTGCGGGAAAGCATCAGAACGGGATTCTTTCGTGACGGTCCACTCCGAATGGAATCGACAATCAGCTGAAGACAGGTCGAAGAACCGAAGTCATAGACAGGCTCGGTGAGGGTGCCTACCGTGAAGACCTTGGATAGCTTCACAGACATGGGCATGTCCATACCGTCCCAAGATTGTTCCACCATTTCATCATCGGATTGATATTGTACCCATTTGGCATACACTCCTTTTCTTTTTGCTGGCGGGCATGCAGCACTTCTTATGTTTAGTATCTGTGATTTGAGCGATGTTCTCATTCATGAGCATACCACTTTCTCCATACTTGGAAAATACATCGTTTTTAGCAAGGGTGCGAAATATGGGCGGAATGTTGCTCAGGACAGTCCCGTCTTTCGAAGTTAACACCATAAATCTTTAGGAGCAAAATGCAGGTAAAAGTCTTGAAAAGCCCTAATAATGGGCTTTTTTTGTTGTAATAAAAGCTTGCAAAGTTATTTCTGACGTGATATAATAATG
>CAZFWQ010000345.1:0-4117 GCA_964522755.1 uncultured Oscillospiraceae bacterium
TAGGTTTTTCTGACAAGAAACAAAGCCCGCAAACTGGCTAATCAAAGGCAGTTTGTGGGTTTATTTCTCTTATAGCCTGTCAAACGGAGGATAAGGATGGCGGACGCAAAGCATATCATATGGATGATGTGTCATATGGATGATGTGTCATATGGATGATGCATCATATGGATGACGGGCATGTCTCATGGGTGACTTGCGGACAGCATCAGGATGATGCATATTGAGGTTTTTCAGGAATTATGTAATGGAGGTTTGAGTACACGACGGCTTGGGTAAAACATAATTGTCATTGAGACCTGCTACAGGTGCAGGTCCGGCAAATCAAGACAACACAGGAGGAGATGCTCATGAACAAGTTATGGAAATGCAGTGTCTGCGGATACGTACATGAAGGAGCCGAAGCTCCGGCCACATGTCCCAAGTGCGGCGCACCAGCGGAAAAATTCGTCCAGCTCGAGGAAGACGCCGCCAAAAAAATATATGCCTCCGATAGAACCAATGATATCCACGCCGAACTCATCGCATTGTCCATGAAGATGGCCATTCTTTGCGAAGAGGGCATCAAGATCAACCTCGACCCCCCCTGCGTGGCTCTTTTCGGCAAGGCGCGCAACGCCGCGTGGATTGTCAAGCAGAGCTGCAAGGCAGAGCTGACAGGCCACATGGGCAAAGGCAAATTCTGATGCCCGTTCAAACCGACAGGGACCCATGGACACGTATTTCCGCGAGGTACGCATATGCTGCAAATCGTCGTCGGGAATGCTGAAAACGGGAAGCGGCTTGACCGCTTCCTTTTTTCGGTATTCCCGGATATTCCGGGCTCCGCCATTTTCAAGGCTTTCAAAAAAAAGGACGTGAAAATCAACGGCAGAAGGGCAAGGGAAGACATCCTGGTCACAGAGGGTGATGTCGTGCTTGTCTATCTGCCCCCCGAAGCCATGGCCGGCCATAGACAGGTCGAAACAGGCGGTGACCGGGATATGCCCAAAAAGGCGAATGCGTCCGGCAGTCCGGATCATTGCGAAACAGCTGTGTCCGGGCATGGCAATCATCTGCCGCGTAATCTTTCCGACCCTTTTTCCAACGCTCTTCCCGCCGGCATGTCACCGGCAGCCCCCATGTCACCGGTGATTGCCTATGAAGACAATGCCCTCCTGATTGTCGTGAAGCCCCAGGGCGTCGTGGTACAGGAGGCTTCTCCTGTTCCCGGCACGGGTCATGGAACCGCATCCCGGCTGGAGGTGGGTTTTGACGACGAGGTCCGGCGCTGGTGGATGGCGGGCCGCCCGGCGCTTCCAGCCGGATTTCCCGCACTGTGCCACCGGCTGGACAGGAATACGGGGGGCCTGCTGATGTTTGCCAAATCCGAGGAGGCACTGCGCGCAGCGGAACAGAAAATGAAATCACATCAGATTAAAAAACACTACCAGTGCATCGTCGCCGGCATTCCGGACCCTCCCGCGGCTGAAGTGAATGCCTGGCTTGAAAAAGACGCGTCAAAAGGCCGGGTGTATATTCACGAAACCCCGAAATCAGGTGCTGTCCCGATCTGCACGCGATATCGCACGTTGTCTTCCGGCAATGGCATATCACGACTTGAAGTGGAGATAATCACAGGACGCACGCACCAGATCCGCGCGCAATTGGCCCGTCTGGGCCATCCAATCCTGGGAGATTCAAAATACGGAAGCAATGCCGTGAATCGCAGGCACCACATATACCGGCAGGCTCTTTGGGCCAACCGCCTGGATTTCGCGTTCCATCCGGCCGGCCCGTTGTCCGAGGTGGCAGGCCGAACCATTGAATGGAAAGATATCCCATGGGATGTGGAAATCGGACCTTCCCGTCCGAATCATGTTGAACAGGGCCCGCACGAACAGGGCCCGCATGAATCGTAATCTCAATGAGTCGGAATCACAATGAGTCGGAATCATGATTGAATGTCCGGCGCCGTTGGCATATAATGAAGCAGGAAGCATACTGCGAAAGCATTTTCACGATAAACGCAAAGGAGGATATGCCATGAAGCTGATTTTTGCCATTGTCAGTGATGAGGACAGCAATATCCTGGCGGACAGTCTCAATCGCGAGGGTTTTGGCGCCACAAAGCTTTGTTCGAGCGGTGGATTCTTAAAAAGCGGTAACACCACCTTCATCATAGGGACCGATGATCCGCGCGTCGAACGTGCCCTCGATATCATCAGGGATACCTGCAAAAGCCGCCGGCGCATGATCTCGCCGGAAAAGCTGCCCGGCAGCTTCGGTGCGTTCAACATGGCCATGCCGGTGGAAATCAATGTTGGCGGTGCTACCTGTTTCATCCTGAATATCGAGCAGTTCCTGAAAGCCTGAGTTGAGCCGGCGAGCCTTGGAAAAGGCGCAGCCGTTCTCTGTGAATGCTCATGGTAAAAAAAAGGCAGGCTGGCAGCCTGCCTTTTCCAATGTCTCATTGCCGGTCTTCCGGATGTGGCGGCAATGCCCTGTTATCAGCGTGTGCCGGCACTGGCTGCCGAATCCTCGAGAATCCGCTGCTGACGTGCTGTCTCAAGCATCATATCCTTCACCTTCATGAGCCTGGTGAGGTTGCCGCGTTCACTTTCATCCAGTTTCATGACAATGTACTTTATTGTTTCCCGCAGATTTGGAATCATCACAAATTCCAGCGCATTCACGCGCCGGCGTGTCTTTTCGATTTCATCCGCAAGCAACTGGGATGATTTTTCCAGTTCAGCCAGTTTCAGGAGGACCGGAAACGCTTCGGACAATGCAGCGATGGCTCCGTCAAGCTCACCCGATGTCGTTGCAAATCCGTACGGGTAGATATCCCCTTGCGCCGATTCACCCGCATCAAACCGCAGGACCGGCACATTCACGCTCATGATGTTTACAAGTGAGGCCGTAAGGGAAATGCTCATTTTTGGAAAACTCAAAGCTTCATCCATCATGTCACCGCTCATGACGGCGCGCGCCATGAGAAACCGGCTGTGCGCACTGGCCAGCAAAGATTCCGCCAGTTCCCGCACGACCTTGTTTTCACGTATGATCCCGAGAAAACGCTTCATCAGCTCATCTCGCTTGTCCTTCAGCAGCTTGTGCCCGCGGATGGCCGTCCTGAGTCGTTTCTTCAGGCCGGTAAGCACCATGCGGGTCGGATTCACGTTCATACGGGCCATCACTGCATCCCCTTCACTTGTCGTCCATCGCGGCGGCACGATAAAGCTTCACGCCGCAAACTTGTAAGGCAACGGTCCGAAACCTGGCTTTCATCTCCGGCAGGCTTCCAGTGGGATTGAATCGGCAGTTCATCTTTCGGCAGGCTTCCGGTGGGATTGAATCGGCAGTTCATCTTTCGGCAGGCTTCCAGTGGGATTGAATCGGCAGTTCATCTTTCGGCAGGCTTCCGGTGAGCCGGATGATATTTCGCGATGAATTCCACCCGTATCCGCTTGAGTTCGGATTCAGGAAGGATTGCCAGCAGTTCCCATCCCAGGTCAAGGGTTTCCTCAATGGTCCTGTCCTGCTGATATCCCTGTGAAACATATTGCTTCTCGAATGCGTCAGCAAAACGCGCATACAGCTTGTCCACATCCGTAAGGGCGGCTTCGCCGAGGATGGTGGCCAGTTCTTTCGCTTCCTTTCCGCGCGCATACGCCGCGAACAGCTGGTTCATCGTATTGGGGTGGTCTTCCCGTGTCTTGCCCCTCCCTATGCCTTTGTCCTTCAGTCGCGAAAGGGATGGCAGCACGTCGATGGGCGGGGTGATGCCCTTCTTGTGAAGATCCCTGCTCAAAATGATTTGCCCTTCGGTGATATACCCCGTCAGGTCGGGAATGGGATGCGTCTTGTCGTCTTCCGGCATGGTCAGTATCGGAATCATGGTGATGGAGCCTTCTTTTCCACGGATGCGGCCGGCCCGCTCGTACAAGGTCGCCAGATCGGTATAAAGATATCCAGGGTAACCACGGCGGCCGGGAACCTCCTTGCGGGCGGCGGATACTTCACGCAGCGCCTCGGCGTAATTCGTTATGTCCGTGATGATGACCAGGACATGCATGTCCTGGTCGAAGGCGAGGTATTCCGCCGCCGTCAGCGCCATTCCCGGCGCTGCGATGCG
>CAZFWQ010000346.1:0-1137 GCA_964522755.1 uncultured Oscillospiraceae bacterium
TGGGCGTTCAATTCGACGCAACCCTGCTGGAGGCTCTGGGTGGCATGGAGGCTGCCTCAGCTCAGCAAACGGCGGACCTTGTCAAGTCGCTGGCCGTCAAAGTCGCGACTTCAAGTGATCTCAGCCGGAAAACCGCACTGGTCGACCTCTCGCTCTTCATGAAAGAAAATCCGTTTCTTGGTCTCAACCTTGACATGAACGGAAAGGTTGTCGGCCTGAAACTTCCCGACCTCAGCGCGACGCGCATTGTCGGAGACTTGTCGGACCCGGCGGTGATGCAGCGCATGTCTTCCCTTGCCGGTACCGCTGCTGCCGGTTCAGCAGCAGGCACGTCCGGCTTGTCCGCATTCGGTTCCGTCGACCCCTGGACATCCAAGGCCGTGTACGACAAAGTGGGCATTGATCGGACCGAACTGAAAAAACTGGTTCTGAACTATGCATTGGCTGTCTATAATGCCCTTCCGGCCTCCAGCATGACCATCGACCGTTCGGTCGAAGTGGAGGTTCTCGGAAAAAAACAGAATCTGAAGGAAATTACGATCGACATGACCCCGGAACAATATAAGGCAGTCATAATCAAAATCATGGAAAAAATTGAGAATGATGACCAGTTCTACAAACTCTTCATCGCCAATTATGACCGGCTGCTCCAGACCATGGGTGAATCCAGCCCTGATATGCAATTGCAGTATGAAACCATGCGCGACGGATTGACCCGGGATGCTTTCCGAGCCAATGTGGCGAAAGCCATCAAAGACTATGAAACTGCTGAAATCGTGGTTTCCGAGGGCACGCCGGATATGGTTGTGAAAGTGTACATCGATGGCATCAATGTCGTTCGGCATTCCGTGAACCTTGCCGATACGACGGGTGGAGACGGAAAAGTCGTCATCGGCCTGGATCGTGTAAAGCGGGGTGAAAAGATCTCCTGCAGCCTCAATGTGCAGGGAGGCAGTTCCGGCCAGTCCATCAAAGGCAGCATCGACTGGTCCACCGAGTACAAGGAATCCACAAAAACACACAACTTCATGATGGCCGGAAATGCAGATCTTGATGTGTCAGGCGCAAAAGGGACGCTTGCCATGACGCTCAACTCCTTCGAAACGCCGGGTGGAAAAAACATGGCGGACCGTAAAG
>CAZFWQ010000346.1:1147-4073 GCA_964522755.1 uncultured Oscillospiraceae bacterium
TTTCAAGGCAACGATCAAGACTCAGTATGAATACGGAAAGAGTTTCAGCCTTCCTGCGGAGGGCACCGTCCTGGACCTTGCCACTGCAACAGAGGAAGACATGGGCGCTTATGTCCAGGAGATCAGTCCCAAGCTTCAGGAGCTTCTTGCCACTTTGGTTCCAGCCGCCCAGCCCGTTTCGCCGTAAAGAGGACAGTGCCGGATTATTCAATGCCCGGCATCGCTTCCAGTAGAGAGTTGCGCAGGACTGCGAAAAACGCCGGTATGAAAAGCGATTTCCAGCTTTTCATACCGGCGTATTCATTCAGTCCCAGCAAATCCATTCATTCCATTCAGTCTCAGCACGTCCATTCATGTCATTCATTCTAATCATGTCCATTCATGCCATTCAGCCTGGACAAGGCTTGAACAGGCAAGTTCAGCGGTCTTCGCCTAATTCGTGTTCCTTCATCCCGGATCCTGCGCAGCCGGTGCGTCCCGTGATTCTGAAGCAACTGCCGCAACCGCACCGTCCCCTTGCTGTGACATGGAACCCGGCGCGTACAGGACTATTCTGCTGCCATCCATCTCGACCTTGATTTTGTTCTTGCCTCTTAGCCCGATGGCATCAAGATAGGCAGCCGGAATCTGCATGCGGCCTGTTTTGTCCAGCACCACCAGTTCGTCGTGCGTGTCCGGCTGGACGATGTCCTGCAGTCCCTTGATGTTCGCGAGCTCTTCAACGACAGACAGGCGGCGGATATATTCACTGCTGGTGCGTCCGTCGCGGATGGCCACGACCCGGTTCACCTTCTTGGAGAGCTGGAGGTCGTGCGTCACGATGACGATGGTAAGTCCAAGCGTGCAGTTGAGTTCCCGGAAAACATCAAGGATATGCGCGGCTGTCTTCGAGTCGACGGATCCAGTCGGTTCGTCGGCCAGCAGAAGCTTCGGATTGTTCGAAAGGGCGATGGCGATGGCGATGCGCTGCTGTTCCCCGCCGGAAAGCTGACCGAGCCGGTTGTTGCGGCGATGGGCCATGCCGACCATGTCGAGAAGCTTCAGGGCATGATGGCGTCTCTTCTGTTCGCCCGTCAGCATCATCGGAAGTTCGACATTCTCCAGTGCGGTAAGATACGGAATGAGGTTGCGGGCATTGTTCTGCCAAACGAAGCCGACAGTCTCCCGCTTGTATGCGACCAGCTGGTTGTCGGTAAATTTCAGGAGGTCACGGCCGTTTACATGCAGTTTCCCGGCAGAAGGCCTGTCAAGTCCGCCGAGGGCGTTCAGCAGCGTGGATTTCCCGCTGCCGCTGTTGCCGATGATGGCCATCAGCTCTCCGGACTCTACCGTCAAGTCCAGACCCTGAAGCGCCACTACTTCGATTTCCGCGGTTTTGTAGATTTTCACGAGGTTTTCGCACTCGATCATCAATGGTTTTTCACGTATGGGTCCATCCTGACGGATGACATCATCCTTTTCGCTCATCGACTATCTCTCCATCCTCCAGCGTGTATGCGTGGTCGGCAATCTCCAACATGCTCGGATCATGGGTGGTGATGACGACCGTGAGACCTTCCTTTTCCACAAGGGTCTTGAACAGGCGCATTACCTGCAGCCCCATGTGGGAGTCAAGTTCAGCAGTCGGTTCATCGGCGAAGACGATATCCGGCCGATGCGCGATGGCCCGGGCGATTGCCACGCGCTGCTGCTCGCCGCCGGACATTTCCTGTTGACGGTGGTGCATGCGTTTCGCCAGGCCAACCAACGACAGGCATTCTTCCGCGCGTCGCCTGCGTTCCCTTGACTTCACGCCGGCTACGCGCAGGCCGAACTCCACGTTCTCATACGCGGACATCATGGAAATCAATGCCACCGACTGGAAAATGAACCCGATGTTTTTTCGGCGCATATCATCGCGGAAAGACTCGCTGGCTTTGGAAATATCCTTGTCCCTGAACCAGATCTGCCCCGCATTGGGATGATCCAGCGCCCCAAGGAGGTTCATGAGGGTTGTCTTTCCCGAACCCGACCGTCCCCTCAGGAGGGTCAGCCTTCCCTGCTCGACATAAATCGAAACGCTTTTCAATGCGTGAACGGTCTCCCTTCCGGAGTGGAAGGATCGGATTACCCCGTCTGTCCTCAATATAGTGTCCATGATTCTCCATTCGGGTTCCGGCGTCAATCCTCACCGAGCTTCAGTGCCTGATCGATGCGGATCCTCGCAATGATGCGCCAGAGGGTGATAAATCCGATGACAAGCATGGCGGCAACGACTGCATAAATCTTATAATAATCTTCAACCTGTGAGACAATCCGGAACGGCGGCACCTGATCGGCTGCCGAAGACGCCACCTGCAGAAGGGGAATGAACAGCCTGCTTGCCAGGTTGCCGATGAAAAACCCCATGGCGACGGCCGCTCCGGAGACCAGGACCTGCTCGCACGCGATCATGCCGATGACCTTTGAAAGCGAAAGGCCCATTGCGCGCAGGATGCCGAAATGGAGCACACGTGCCTGGATGGAGATGATCCAGTAGATGAGGAACCCCAGCAAGCTGATGGCCATCGCGGAAACAAATCCGAGCGTAAGGGATCCGTTGATGCCTTGAAGCATCGGGTCGTTCTTCATCTTGATCAGCTGCTGGTTCACATAGGTGATGGTGTTTATGTCCAGCGTTTTACTGTTGATGTCGTCATAAATGACCTTGTCCGTGGTGCCCGGCACTTTCTTCATCCAGATTTCATATGGCTGGATGGGCAATTTGCTCATCAGATAATCGAAATTGGCGACTACGAGCCCGGGTTTGCTTCCGAGCGCCGGCGCGCCGGTTTCCGGGGTTTTGGACGAGTCTATCTTGGGATTGGGGTTGAAGGTGGGCCAGTCGTCGACAACCGCGTAGATGGTTGCCTCGATGGACTTATTGCCGGCCCAGGAGAGCGAAAGG
>CAZFWQ010000347.1:0-4069 GCA_964522755.1 uncultured Oscillospiraceae bacterium
TTCTCCTGTATCCGAACCAGTGTTCGCCAGTTGTTCCATATGGCAGCGGCAGACGGAATGAGCGGTGTCGGTAGTCGACGGGCTTGCAGCGTCTGTCTGGTGCTGCATGAAGAATCAGATTCGTGTCTGCGTGAAGAAACCGGTTTGCAGCCGAGTGAGGAATCAAGGTCATGATACGAAATAGGTGTATCATATCTGATGGCAGTAATTCAAGTACCGCCCGATTGCATTGGATGCAACGGCGGGATATGTTGAAAAGTGGTTGCCTGTAAAAATATGAATGTTGCCGGAACGATCCTTCAGACGTATGATGTTGCAAGACGATTGGTGGCTTGCAGCTACGGCTGATCATGCAGGAGGCGGGAAGATGGAAAATAACAATACAAGCGGCGGATGGGTGAAACATGAAGGTGGGCCGGTGCTTGGAGGCCCTGACATGGGCACGTGCTTTGACGTGTTTGCCTTGACTGGAGAGGAAGGGTACTCTTTGTACTTTTCATGGCGCCCGCGAAAATCCCTGGCTGTTGTCACCGGCACAGACGGCGTGAACTGGTCCGAACCGCGCATCATCCTCGAACCGAAACCGGAAACGGGATGGGAAGACGACTTGAACCGGAACGCAGTTGTGAAACGGGATGGCGTGTATCACATGTGGTACTGCGGACAAGCCCGCGGGTATACGAAAATCGGATACGCCACCAGTCCCGACGGGATAAACTGGGCAAGGTACAGTGATGAACCTGTCATGGTTCCCGAGTATCCCTGGGAGGGACGGTCCGTCATGTGCCCTCATGTCATGTGGGATGAGGAGGCGCAGCTTTACAAGATGTGGTACTCCGGGGGCGAAACGTATGAACCCGATGCCATCGGATATGCCGTGAGCACCGACGGCGTCAACTGGAAAAAACATCCCGCCAATCCAATATTCACGCCGGAATCGTCCATGCCGTGGGAACAGGACAAGGTGACTGCCTGCCAGGTCGACAAGCGCGACGGATGGTATGTCATGTTTTACCTTGGCTTTGAAGACGTGAACACGGCCCGCATCTGCATGGCGCGTTCCCACAACGGGGTCACCGGCTGGCAGAGGCATCCCTGCAATCCGATTATCTCGCCGACGCCCGGGAACTGGGATGCGGACGCCTGCTATAAGCCGTTTGCCGCATGGAATGAAGCGCAGGACAAGTGGCTGCTCTGGTATAACGGCAGGAACGGCTCTCCCGAATACGTCGGGCTTGCAGTCCATGAAGGATATGATCTGGGCTTTGAAGCGTGAAACCGGCTGATATGCCGATTGCGGCCTTTCGTCTGCAAGCAGCCGAATTTTTCATTTGCAGGCTGGCGGCTTTTTCTTCAATGCCGATCCCGGAGGTTGCCAATGATGCTGGATGACGGAAAGATTCGCGCTTACGCTGAGCGTTTTCAGGCACTTGACGAGGAAATTACGGCAACATCCATCACCAATGCCCAGGCATGCGGGTGGATGATCAGCCAGATTCCAAGACTGGATTGTCCCGACAGGGACATCGAGGAGACTTATTATTTTCGCTGGTGGACCTATCGGAAACATCTCAAGGATACCGCCGAAGGCCATGTCGTGACAGAATTTCTGCCTGATGTCCCATGGGCTGGCAGGCATAACGCGATTTCCTGCGCATCGGGACATCACCTGTATGAAGGATGCTGGCTCAGGGATGTGAAACCGCTTTTCGATTACGCAAGGTTCTGGTACCGGGGCGGCGGCGCGCTGCATGACTATTCAAACTGGATTCCTGACGCCCTGAGCAGATTGTGCATGACAACAGGCGATTATGCTCCCGCGATCGACCTCCTGCCGGACCTTGTGGCCGACCAAGGCGCATGGGAGCGGGATCATCAACATGAAAGCGGATTGTTCTGGTCATCCGACGACCGCGACGGCGGCGAGTTTTCCATAAGCGGTCCCGGACTGAGAACGACATTGAATTGTTATCTCCACGCAAACATGCGGGCCATCGCCGCCATTGCCGCAAAAGTCGGCAGGGTGGATTTGAGCGATGAATTCACAAGGAAGGCCAACAGGCTCGGAGATTTGATACAGGAACGCCTTTGGGATGAAAAAGCTGGCTTCTACCGCTGCATTCCCTTGAAGAGCCGTCTGTCAAAGGTGGAGAACTGGTCGTTTGACAAAATGGACCCGTCATTCACCGTCCGGGAACTGTGGGGGTATATTCCCTGGTATTTCAACATCCCAGACAGGACGGATGAGCGGACATGGAAGTATTTGTTCAACTCGGATTGTTTCCATGGTGAATTCGGTCCGACGACGGCAGAGCGCGCACACCCGATGTTCGGATTGTTCCGCTCGGGAAATGAATTGCGGCAGTGGTTGGGCAAGCGGGACGAACTGAATGGCCATGGGGTCGGAGAACAAGGCCATGAGTGCCTTTGGAACGGTCCGAGCTGGCCGTTTTCCACCTCGCAGACGCTGACGGCGCTCGCCAATCATTTATCCGGGAGCGGTATGCATTCAGTCTCGCGTGAAGAATACCTGGGCCTGCTTGGCCGATATGCGCGGTCCCATCGACGCGTGAGGGAAGACGGCGTTTCCATGCCGTGGATTGATGAGAACCTTGATCCCGATACCGGCGACTGGATTTCCCGCACGCGCCTGAAGACCTGGGCCAATGGCGGCTGGGACCCTGCAAAGGGAGGATATGAGCGTGGGAAGGATTACAATCATTCCACCTTCTGCGACCTGATCATTTCCGGATTGTTCGGCATAAGGGTGATGGACGAAAGTGTGGAGATTTATCCGCTGCTGCCTTATGGCTCATGGCAGTATGCCTGTCTGGACGGCGTTCCGTATCATGGTCACCTGTTGACGGTCCTGTATGACGGGGACGGGTCAAGGTATGGAATGGGGAAAGGTTTTCGGGTGCTCGTGGATGGCGTGTTGAAAGTGTCTGCCGAAATACCGCAGCCTTGTATTTTTTCGATATGACTCCCATAAGGTGGGGTGTTTTTGTTGTTTGAATCGCAAGACAAAAGACTTCACTCACGCGGGGAATCCTATGACCTTCAATGCAGTCATGTTGTTTTTTCCATGAAACCCTTACAGGCAGCGTTTTCTATGAAACCCTTACTGACAAAGGCACATCCACGCAAAAGGATCGAAATGCGCCGGAATTGATCTCGAGAATGCGGTAGCCGATATCCCTGCCGTCCATTTCAAGAAGGGACCCGGTTTTTTTCAACTGCATATATGTGGACAGGGTTACATATTGAGAGATGTCCTGCTGCTGCTGCTCATGGCAGGCATGGTAATGTCCGCAGACGATATGGACGGGCCTATGGAGCGAATGCAGGTAATCGCGCACGACGTCCCGGCCGTTCATGGGATAGAAACGGTCCATGGGCGTGTTTCCGCAATCGAGCACGGGATGGTGGATGAAAAGAAGGATGGGCTCGCTTGAACCGCTGCACTGTTCCTTGATCCATGCCAACTGCCCGGGGCCGATTTCATATTTGCTTGAGTCGAGAAACAACTGAAGGAAACCATTTTCGTGAAGGCTGTAGTAGCAGCCTTCCTCATGGGTGTTTGCGATGAAATCCGTCAAAGCGGCATAATCCGGCAAATAGTCATGGTTACCGAGCAGGTAGCGGGATGAAAAGCCAAACTGCGACAACTGATTCGCCAGCCAGCCAATGGTACTTGCTTCTCCCAGGTCGCCGGTCAGGATGATATCCCGTATGCCTTTGTCCCGGATGTCCTCCAATACGTGGACCAGGTTGGCCCGCGTATCGAATCCCTGTGATATGGCCATGCTGTCGTCAAGATGAAGGTCTGTCAGCTGCGCAATTCGTTTCATGATTCCTCCGGTGGGTTCGGAACGCATGAATCGCCTGGGTTTTCGGGAAAATCACAGATGCGCTCGGAACAAGTCCATCATATCACCGGCAGCGGATGTGCGCCACACGACCAGGTCCTTGTTTGTCCGGACCATTGACCCATTTTTCCAAGGGCGCGGAGCCTTGTCAATGGGTGCGGAGCCGCACGCCGATAGGCTCATAGCCTTGTCCGCGGGTG
>CAZFWQ010000348.1:0-4053 GCA_964522755.1 uncultured Oscillospiraceae bacterium
CAAAAACGCGGGGTGGATGGCGCTGGCCATCCGGAGTGCCTTTTTCACCCTTTTTTCCGGTGCGCTGATCCCTTTCGGCCTGCTGCCCTGGGGCATCGGAAACATCTTCCGCCTCTTGCCGTTCGGTTCGCTGGCCAGCGCGCCGCTGACATTGTATGCAGCCATGGCGGACCCGCTGCCGACGCTTCTCCTGCAGCTGATGTGGAATCTGCTGTTGTGGCCTGTCGCTCTGGCCGTATTCCGGCATAGTGAGGAAAGGATGGTGGCCTATGGGGGATAATCCCGGCAAACCCGGCACGGCATACGACGACCAGCCTGGTTCCACGCACGGTGCAAAATACGGCGATCGGGCCGGTTACCCATCTGAAACCAAGCCGACCTCATCTCCCGAAGCGCCGCGCATTTCCACGTCCGGCGCGAAATCCGGGACAATGAGGCAGATATTCCGTCTATGGGGACTTTACGGGCGCATGGACCTGCTTTGGCTGCTGAGGGACACGCGCACGAGCCTCATGACGATTGTTTCCGACATCATCGGCAGCGCGGCGGGTATTTCCGGCATCATCCTGCTGTCGGCCCGCTTCGGCGGCATTGGCGGCATGTCGTCGGACGAAGTGCTTTTCATGCTCGGATATGCCACCTGCATCGACGGAGTGTTCATGCTCTTCTTCAACATGTGCAACATGTGCCAGATCAGCCGGGTCATCGGTCGCGGCCAGCTTGACCACATGCTTGTCCAGCCCGTGCCCTTGTGGATGCAGCTGCTGACTTCGGGCTTCATCCCGTTTACCGGCAGCAGCCTGATGCTGTGCGGATTGGGCCTCACAGGCTGGTCCGCCGCAAGGCTCGGGCTCTGGGCCCATCCCGGGTGGATGGCCTGGATGGCGGTCAACCTCCCGGCTTCCGTCGCCGTGGTGATGGCCATTTCCTATCTGGCAGGGTCTTCCGCCTTCTATGCGCCTGTCGCCGCGGAAGAAATATCATCGTCGGCATTCGGGTTCTTTGATGCCCTCAAGCGGTTCCCGCTTGGAGGCCTGCCCCGTCCGGTGCAGCTGGTCATGTGCACGGTGCTTCCGGCCGGCCTGGTTGCGTGGTTTCCCATAATGACACTGCTGCACTCCCCACCGGCCGGGCTGCCCGTCTTCTTCCTCATCCTGTTCGCACTGGCACTCTCCACCCTTGCCACCTATGTTTTCAGGAAAGGATTGACCCATTATGCGAAAAACGGATCCATCCGATACAGCGACCACGGGTTCCGCCGATAAGCAGGCAGCCGGTGATACGGCTCCTGCCATCGCGATAGCCGGGGTGACAAAGCAGTATGCCCAGTGGCAGCGCTCCGGCAGGACCAGGGACATCCTGAAGAATCTGCTGCGCCCGGAAAAACGCATCATCACCGCACTGGACGACGTCAGCCTGACGATCGGGCGCGGGGAGTTCGTCGCCTATGCAGGTGCGAACGGCGCCGGGAAAAGCACTACGCTGAAAATCCTGAGCGGCATCCTGCAGCCGACTTCCGGCATCGTCCGCGTGCTCGGGCTGGACCCAGTCCGCTCACGCATCCCCCTGATGCGCCGCATCGGGGTCCTGTTCGGGCAAAGGACCGAATTGTGGTGGGATCACCCCGTGGCATCCAGTTTCGATTGGAAAGCGACAGTCTGGGATATCGCGCCGGATGAATATGCGCGCATGCGCGAAATGGTCATCGACCTGCTCGACATGCGCGACCTGATGCACACCTTCGCACGTGAGCTGAGCCTGGGGCAGCGGATGCGGGCCGACCTGGGCCTGATGCTGCTGCATAGCCCGGAACTGCTCCTGCTGGATGAACCCACCCTGGGTCTGGATGTGCTTGCGAAGCGTCACATGATTGAGTTTTTGAAGCGCATCAACAAGGAAAGCGGGACAACCATCATCGTGACCAGCCATGACATGGATGATTTGGAAGAAATGGCGCAGCGCATCGTCTTGCTGTCGAATGGCCGCATCGCCTTCGACGGCAGTTTCGACGCGCTGCGCGCACTCACCGGCAGCCTGCGCCACATCGTGCTGACAACGGACAGCGTCGCCGCCCCTGTCCTGCATTCCGCAGCGTGGATGTCTTCAGATGAAAACATTCATGAATATGCCTTTGACGCCTCTGTCATCCCTGTCCCCGTCATGCTGGCGGAAGTGTCGACGCTTGCCGGCGTGCTGGACATGGAAACGAGAAAAGCACCCATCGAGCAGGTTATCGCCGGTTTATACCGCCAGTGGCGGGGGATTTGAGAAGCTTGAGAGACGCTTGAGGGAACTTGAGGGAAACTTGAGGGGCTTGAGGGAAATTGAGGGGCTTGAGGGAAATTGAGGGAAGTTCGTGGCAAATGTGCGGAAACAGCTTCACCGTGCCCCTTTTCCCCCCGAGATGCTTTAATGCGGAGAACGAGGAAGGACCGGGCACCCGGTCCTTTCCTGAAGAATTCCTGAAGATTGTGGTTGGATCCAGTACTATTCGGCTGGTGAAAGTGCCTTGACCGGATCTGCGGTGTTCGTGCCAGGCCAAGAAGGGGCATTCCGGCTAGGAAGGGGCGTTACCAGGCCAAGAAGGGACATTCCCGGCTAGGAAGGGGATTTGGCGTCCGCGGCGTTCGTTTCAGGCAGCACAATGGATTTCCCGTCCGCGTCCTTCCCCTTTTTCGCGGTCAGCAGCGAGACGATGACAAGGGCTGCAAAACTGAGCGGAACCGAGAAGATGGCCGGATTGGACACGGTAACCGGTGCGATGGCGGTCGTGTGATAGACCAGATCGAAGGTCTCGGAGGACAGCAGGATGAGGCCGAGGGAAGCGATGAGGCCGGTTGTGATGGAAGCGACGACGCCCTTGGCGGTGGTCCGCTTCCAGAACAGGATCATGATGATGGCGGGAAGGTTTGCCGAAGCCGCAACGGCAAAGGCCCATCCAACCAGGAATGAGACATTCATGCTTTTGAATACGATTCCCAGGACCATGGCGACGGCACCGACGCCGACTGCCGTGAGTTTTCCGTAGAGTACCTTTTTCTGGTCCGTGATGCCGTGTTTGGAAAGCCTGTCCATGATGTCGTGCGCTACGGCTCCGGATGCGGCGACAATGAGGCCGCTGACGGTTCCGAGGACAGTGGCGAAGGCAATGGCGGATATGATGGCGAAAATGGCGATGCCGAAGCTTTTGGCGAGCAGCGGCGCCGCCATGTTGTCGTTCGTCAGGTCAAGGACCCCGTTGGTCATCGCCCCGAGACCCATGAAAAGGGTCAGGAGGTAGAAGAGCCCGATCGCCGAGATGGCGACAATGGTGGATTTACGTGCGGCCGCTGGGCTGGAGACCGTGTAATAGCGTATCAGGATATGCGGCAGGGCGGCAGTCCCGCAAAACAGGGCAAGCATCAGGGAAATGAAGTTGAGCTTGTCCGATGTCGTGGCGCCTTTCGCCGTGTCCACCTTGTATTTGAGACCGGGGCTCATGACATCTTTTCCGGAAGTCGGCTTCTGGTAGTAGACGGTGACCTTGTCTTTCCCGTCGACAAGCACCTGCTTGCCCCAACGGACAACGACGCCGCTTTTGATGGTGCTTGAAAAGGAGAGCAGATTCATCCCGTCGATGGAAACTTCTCCGGTCTGTCCGTTGATCTCGCTCATGTTCCCGACCTGGTAGAACCGTCCTTCGGACTTCGGCGCGCCGTTGTATAGCGATGAACCGTCTGGCTTCACGACGATGGTCTGCGTTTCGGTCAGGACATTCTTCGCGGCATCAAGTTCCCAATAGCTGGTTTCCCCGTCTTTTTCAAGACGGGCGAAAGAAAGTTTCCCGGCAGGAATGAGCTTGTTGAACACATACGAATTGTCCTTGACCGTCAGGGATGTTTCCGTGACGTCCTGGACTTCCAGCGTCACGAACTTGTGTGCGGGAACATTTCCACCCTGATCGGGCGATGTGGACAATCCACGTGAAAGCACAAGGAAAACAAGGACAAGCGAGAAGACAATAAGCAGGCTTCCCTTGAGAAACTGCACATAGGTGGTGGACGCCATGCCCGC
>CAZFWQ010000349.1:0-4037 GCA_964522755.1 uncultured Oscillospiraceae bacterium
CTACCTGATTGAAATCACCCGGGATATCCTTGGGGTGAAGGATGACGATGGTTTGCCGCTTGTAGACAAGATCCTGGACACGGCGGTCCAGAAGGGCACCGGGAAATGGACGGCCATCGCGGCGCTTGACGAAGGCATCCCGCTGACACTGATCGGGGAAGCGGTTTTCGCCCGCTGCCTTTCCGCGATGAAAGACGAACGGGTGCTGGCTTCGAAAATGATTTCCGGCCCCGTGCCCGCATTCGCCGGAGACAGGGAAGCTTTCATCGAAGACGTCAGACTCGCACTGTATGCTTCCAAGATTGTGTCTTACGCCCAGGGATACGTACTCATGCAGGCTGCCGCCAAAACATACGGATGGAAGCTGGATTACGGGGCAATAGCGCTCATGTGGCGCGGCGGATGCATCATCCGATCCGTCTTCCTTGGAAAGATAAAGGAAGCCTTCGATACGGATCCGGAACTTGGAAACCTCCTGCTGGACCCGTTCTTCAAGGAAAAAACCGAGTCGGCCCAGGCAAGCTGGAGAAGGGTCGCGGCTGCAGCCATCATCAATGGCATCCCCATGCCTGCCCTGATGACGGCACTTTCCTATTTCGACGGGCTCCGCTGCGAAAAGCTGCCGGCCAACCTGCTGCAGGCACAGCGCGACTATTTCGGTGCCCACACATATGAGCGCCTCGACAAGCCAAGGGGCGAATTCTTCCATACCAACTGGACGGGACGCGGGGGAAATACCGCATCATCGACATATATCGCATAGGGGCGGAAAATGGAGACAATGCCGCTTCGAAGGCTCGTATCGATTCAAGGCGGAAAACATTCAGAATGACACTTCGCCGATCCGTATCGCCCCCAACACGCACAGGTGGATGGAAAACCGCGTTGCCAAACGCATCCGGCAGGGAGGCCGAAATGAAAATGGAACTACGCAAAGACTTCGCATATTCCTTGATCGTACCGTCGAGCATGGGCGTCCGCATAACACCCGTCAACTCCCAGCCCGTGCATGTGAGCGATACTTTCACCATGCAGGCCACAAGCGCCGAGACAAATGTGGCCACGATTTCCTCTTCGCTCGGACTTCCGGTGAAAGTGCTGACGACGTTTGTCAAGGACAGCCCCATCGCCTTGTTCATCAAAAACAACCTGGCAAGCCGGCATATGGCGTATGAGGGCAGGGAAGTACCACAGGGCAATCCGTGGGGATACCGTCACCAGTTCAACATCGCGGACAGCGGTTACGGTCTCCGCGGCCCGAGAGTCCACAACGACCGGGCCGGGGAAGTCGGCCGGACGCTGAACGTGAAGGATTTCGACATGGACCGGATTTTCGGAAGGGAAGGTGTGCAAATCCTGCACCTTTCCGGACTCATCGGTGCCCTGTCTCCGGAAACGGGGAATTTTTGCCTGGAACTTGCCAGAAATGCGAAGAAGCACGGCACGAGGATTTCCTTTGACCTCAACTACCGGGCATCCTTCTGGAAAAACCGTGAAAAGGAACTGCGCGGCATTTTCACGGAGATTGCCGGCATCTCCGACATCCTGGTGGGGAATGAGGAAGATTTCCAGCTCTGCCTCGGCATTGAAGGGCCGAAGGAAGGCGGAAGCAACCTCTCTTCCCAGATTGACAATTTCAAGGGGATGATTTCCCGCGTGAAAGCATCGTTCCCCGATACCACGGTCTTTGCAACCACGCTTCGCCAGGTCGTCAGCGCAAGCGGCCACCTGTGGGGCTGCATCATGCTGGAAGGGGAAAACTGGCATGTGGTGGAACCGCGCGAAATGCCGGTCCTCGACCGGATCGGGGGCGGGGACGGCTTTGTCGGCGGACTCCTCTACGGCATACTCAAAGGGTGGGAAGCGGAAAAATGGATTCGTTTCGGATGGGCCACCGGCGCATTGGCCACGACCCTCATGACGGATTACGCTCAGCCCGCGGATGAAGAGCAGGTCTGGAGCATCTGGGAAGGAAATGCCCGCGTAAAGCGGTAGATTCCGGAACAAATCAGGAAATGTACGTGTAAAACGGTAGAATGCCCATAGCATGAATTGGATTCACGTATGAATCGCCAAGTGCCGAATTCGGCAGCAGGATGAATGGGAATAAGGGGTGGCATGATGAATCTTCCGTTTCAAATTGACTTGTCGGGAAAAACGGCCGTCGTGACCGGCGGTGGGGGCGTCCTGTGCAGCAGCTTCGCGAAGGCTTTGGCCGCGTGCGGGGCCAGAGTCGCCGTTCTAAGCCTCAGCCAGGAACACGCGGATCGGACGGCGGATGCGATATGCGCCGATGGTGGCACGGCCATCGGCATTTCGGCGAATGTCCTTGAACGGGAGAGCCTCCTCGCAGCAAGGGAACGCGTGGTCCGGGAGTTCGGGCCGTGCGATATCCTTGTCAACGGCGCGGGCGGCAACAACCCCAAGGGAACGACAACCAAGGAATACCTGTTCAGGGAGGACCTCCTTCCCCAGGAAGGAATTCAGACTTTTTTCGATCTTGACCCCAAAGCCATCGAATCCGTGTTCAACCTAAATTTCCTGGGCACGCTCCTGCCGTCCCAGGTTTTCGCCAAGGACATGGTGGACAGGAAAGGCGCCGTCATCATCAACCTTTCTTCCATGAACGCGTTTTCCCCGCTGACGAAAATCCCAGCGTACAGTGGGGCGAAGGCAGCCGTTTCCAATTTCACGCAATGGCTCGCGGTACACCTTTCCAAAGTGGGCATCCGCGTCAATGCCATCGCGCCCGGCTTTTTCATCGGCAACCAGAACAGGGCCATGCTGGTAAAACCCGATGGCTCCTATACGGACAGGGCGGGAAAAATTCTGAACATGACGCCCATGGGACGGTTTGGCAACGAAGAAGAGCTGCTTGGGACATTCCTGTGGCTTGTGTCTGAGAAGGCGTCCGGATTTGTGAACGGCATCGTTGTCCCGGTCGACGGCGGGTTTTCAGCCTATTCAGGCGTATAATCTCCAATAAAGAATGCATCGGCAAGTGGATGAGGGAGCCAGCATGGATGAAATCAAAATCAAAGCTTCCGGGCCGACAGGGCTGGATGACGAGACGCTGCTCGCGGCCGTTCAACATTCCCTGGCAAATCTCAAGGCGTACAGCAGGAATCCGGAAGCCGGTCTGAAAAAAATCCTGCTGCTCCCGCCCGACCTGACGCGGATGCATTCCGGAGCGGGAAAAATCACCGCGCTGTATTATGATCTGCTTAAGGACACATGCCAGGTGGACGTCATGCCGGCCCTGGGCACCCATGAACCAATGAGCGAACGGGAATGCAGGGAATTTTTCGGGGATGGTCTGCCTTTTGAGCGGATCCTGGTGCACAACTGGCGGACGGGCGTGGTCAAAATCGGGGAAGTTCCGGAGGAATTTGTTTCCGGCGTCTCGGAGGGCCTTGTCAAAAAAGCCATCAGCGTTGAAATAGACAAGAGGCTTCTTGACGAATCCTATGACCTCTTTATCTCAATTGGCCAGGTCGTGCCCCATGAAGTGGCCGGCATGGCCAACTACACCAAGAACATCCTTGTCGGGTGCGGCGGAAGCGGCATGATCAATGAATCGCACATGCTGGGTGCTTTCTACGGCATGGAACGAATCATGGGCAAGGACCATTCGCCGGTGAGGAAAGTCTTTGACTACGCGGAAACGCATTTTTTGAAAGATCTGCCGCTGATGTACGTCCTGACGGTCACGACCTGCGAAGACGGAGCCGTTGCCATGCATGGGCTGTTCATGGGCAGAGACAGATCCCTGTTTGAAGAAGCGGTTGCATTGAGCCAGGAAAAGAACATGACCTTCATGGAGAAACCCTTTCGGAAAGTGGTTGTCTATCTTGATGAGAGGGAGTTCAAAAGCACGTGGATCGGAAACAAGGCCATCTACAGGACACGAATGGCCATCTGCGACGGGGGGGACCTTGTCATCCTGGCGCCGGGTGTCTCCAAATTCGGAGAGGATGCCAGGAACGACGAGTTGATCCGGAAATACGGATACGTCGGGCGGGAAAAGGTTCTTTCCC
>CAZFWQ010000350.1:0-3996 GCA_964522755.1 uncultured Oscillospiraceae bacterium
GCCATGGACTCCTGATGCCGCACACCCCTCCAAGCTGGGAGTCAATGCTGACAATGCGAATGACGCCGTACTTCACGGAAGAAGAGACCAGGAAACCCCCTTTGGCAAGCAGCTTGAACGAGGCGGATTTTTCCAAATCCCACGCTGGGAACACGCGAATCACAGGGGCGGCTCCGGGTGCGGGGGCAATGCTCTGCATCAGCCCTTCCTGAAGTCCCGCGCTGAATATCCCGTAACCCTGAAGTTCCTCCAGATCACTTGTGGTAAAACCGAGGCGGTTTGCGCTTGCCATTGTCTTGTCATCCATTTTCCTGTTCAGGTTGTCCAGGATCTTCTGGTATTCACGACGTCCGAGCCTGGCGGCATCCAGTACGTATCGGCCGCCCGCGTACTGGTAATCACCTTGTTCCATGTTCGAGACATATCCCGGGTGCGCTTCGAACGTATTGACAGCCAGTTCCCATTCTCCATTGTCCAGCCCCTGTTCCTTGGTTTCAAGGGTGAGGAGGTCATAATTCTCCACCATCCGCAGGCGGGGGCTTTCGGCTCCAAAAAGTCCTCTTGTCGCTACAGCCGGCATTTTTCCCTGGCACCATGTCACTTTCCCTTCAGGATGTGAAATGGACCCGATGGCATCCGGCTGCCCGCTGACGGGGTATGGTGCGGTATTGTCCGCTATTTCCCGCCACAGAAGCCTGAGATCCGCATCCATGTCAAGAATCGATGCCGCCTTTTCAGCAGCCTGCATGACGCCCCTAATGAACGTGAGGTCATCCACATTGTCCGTTCCTCCGAGAATATGCTCGTGCAGGCTGGTCCTGAAGATGTGCCACTTTCCGTCCGATTCACGCTTCAGATTCGGAAAGGTCCGATAGAATTCCGCTGCCCCCTTGAGCATGGGATACGCCTGCGAGGCAAGAAAATCGCCATCAAGCGTGTAAAGATATCTGTTCCAGTAATGCTCCGCCTTTTCAGCCGCGTTGATCGTGATGAAAGTTGTCCAATGAGTTGGGAAAATCTGCCATCTTGAAATATGCCAATGACGCGCGGATGCAAATGACGCCAACTGATCCGTCGGGCCGGCACCCTCGAGCATATAGCATTTCAAATCCGCGGCGATCTCGTCAGGAAGCAATTCCGGGCCATTATGGGCTTCGGTTTCATTGATGAAGATTCCCCGGCTTCCCCACTGCTGCATGGCCGCCTCAGCATAGCCGTTATAATTCCCAATATGCATCCTCAAGTACGGATTCATCAGTTCCGAATGATTTGCGGCGTCATGCGCGTAGTGCAGGCATTCCTGGTTGTATCCCCAGAACATGGCGCCCCAAGGGAGCTGCAGCCCATTGGCGTTCCAAATCAATCCGCTGAACTTCGCGGGATACTGCCCCCTCATGGATATGGCGGACAAGTATTGGAAATAGGTCCATTTTTTCTGGTACTGAACGGTTGCCCTGTCATCAGGAAGATGGATATGGGACTTGGACCAGAAATCCTTCCACCACCTTCTGTTGCCCGCATCAATGACATCAAATCCGTCGGTCATCGCCGTGCTGACCTTTTCATCCGCTTCTGCCATGACATCGGTTTCCCGGCGCATCGCCGCATGGCTTCCCATGTAGACAACGAATGATCCCGCTGCTGCAGGAAAAGACAGGCGCGCGGTCATGGCGTCCGGATAACTCACGGTGCTGCTGCGTCCGTCCACACCGATGACGACGGCAGAGGCGCAATAATGGTCAAACCGGGAGAAACCTGTTGCCGCAGGCTGTTGAAAGATTTGCAGCAATCTTGTCCGCCCACCGCCGTCACTTGTCCGCAATGTGGCGGAATGTGTGCCGACCGTGACATCGGGTGCCTGCAGCATGGCGAGATCAATGGCTGCAATTGACGGTATTTTTCGTGTGTCAGTGATTCTCACCGCAAAAATATCAGCATCCATATCCGCAATGATATCGATGCACACACCTTCGCCATGGATGGTCAGCTTTCCTTCATACAGATTCAGGTGCTGGCTTGTGCCGCGCTCAAAGGGAGTCCCCCCCAGGTCGATGCTGACGAAACCGCAGCCGTACCCATAGTCTTCATGGTCTTTCACATCGGTGCCGGCACTGTTGTAGCCAAAAACGTCGACACGATTCAGCTGGAGTTTCAGCGTGCTTGCATTCGCGTTCCAGACAAGGCTGCCCATGATTCCGTTGCCGATTGGCAACCCATGAGACGGAACGTCTATCTTGCCGGAGTGTTGGATATCAGCCATTGATATGATACTCCGGCAATCCGCGGGAACCGGAGGATCTGAAACGAGTCTGGTTCCATCCCGATTCATACGATCCGGAACCGGTTGGTTTCCATCGCGGCCCTGATGCGCGTTCACTGCGTTCTTCGACATGCTGCCTCCTCCATTATTTCAACCGATTCTCGGACCTGTGCCGTGAATGCCGGCCATTTTATTGAGCGGACCCTGATAGGCCTCGACCTTCAGGTCCAATACATCCCGAACAAGCACCGGCGCGCCGATTGTCGCCGATTCATAGATCGCCATGGGAATCGCCATGGCTTTGTACCCAATCATGGGAGTCACTTCAACCGGCCGAACACCATTGACGGCATCAAAATGCTGTTTCCACTCGATGGCGAGCGCATTGGTCAATCCGAGTGGAAAATAGGCCTCGTTCTGATCCGGCGTCAGCTGCTCCCTGAATTGCCTCACCAGTTCATCAAGCGGAACTGCAAGCTCCTGCCGGCCGTTGTAGATGCCCTCGCCCCAAATCAGGGCTCCCTCTGAACCATAGATGGCGTTGGATCGGTCCATCTTCCCCGGTGTGGCGCGACTGACGACCCATGTGCCGATGACGCCGCTTTCAAACTCGAGGATTGCCGACGTGCTGTCTTCGACAGTTGCCTCCACCGGCTGCTCGAAAGAAGAGGGATCCACCGCCTTGAGCGAGCGTGTCTTGCGAAAATAGGCATATCGCTTTTCAAGCAGCGCCTGTTCGTAGTCGTCCATGCTTTTGAATTTCACGAAGCGGGTATTGTCAAAACCCGCCATGACGGCAGACACCTTGCGGATGTCGCCGAGATGATGCTGGAACATGTCCGAATAGTGGACGCCGCCGTCGAGGGTCCATCCGCCGCCGGCGATGTCCTTGTGATCTCGCCAGTCCCAGTACCATTTTCTTTCACCGATGTCCATCCACACAAGCATGCGGGGCTGTCCGATCATGCCTCGCCCGATTGCCCAGTTTATTGCCCTCTCAACCGGGTCAAGACGATAATTCTCCAGGACATGCAGAAGCTTTTTCGTTTCGCGTGCCTTGTCCATCATCATGGCCGCCGCCCTGAGCGTGAGAGCCATGGGCTTTTCGGTCATCGCATTCAAGCCCGCTTCCATGACCATGAGGGCCGAAACATGGTGGTTGGAATGGGGGGTGAAAACCGCGACGCTGTCAAGTTCCTTCTCGCTTTCAAGCATGACCCCGGCATCGCAATAAACCCTCGGCCTGTGCCCCAAAATCTCTTTGAACTTGTCCGCGAGATTTTCCGCCCGTTCAACGACGATATCGCACAAAGCTGATATGTCAAAATCACGATATCCGGCATGCCACAGCCGAATCAGGCTGTCACAGTGGGCATTTGCGATGCTTCCGCACCCGATGAACGCACAGTTTGTCTTTCTCATTTCAGAATCCTCCTCCGGCATCGGTTCCATTCAGGCTCAATTCAGGCTCAATTCAGGCTCAATTCATGTTCCATTCAGGCTCCATTCAGGCTCCACGGATTCCGGAGAACCTGCCTCTTCTTTTTCATGGCTGAGCCAGCATAAAGTTCAAAACGGTGGCCGATTGCTTTGGAAAACAGAAGATTGCACTTTGCGCAGACATCTGCAGATCCATGGAGCGAACCGTGATATGGTTCGGGTTTTCATGAGAGTTTGCCGCTTCCGGATCGTCGCAATATAGAACATTGGCGCTCGCCGCCATGACGGCTTCGCCC
>CAZFWQ010000351.1:0-3982 GCA_964522755.1 uncultured Oscillospiraceae bacterium
GCGAAAGTCCCACGGAACTCAGGGCGGACTGGACAAGCGGACACGACGGCTATTTCGCCGACCCGGTCGGCCACTATCATGTGGAACTGTGCCCCGGAAAGCCGGAAGGTCTTGCAATGATCCTAAAATACCGGGAAGACATGCTCAAGCAATTGTCAGACATGGATTTCGAATACATATGGCTGTGGCCATACGACCAGGGTGGCTGCACCTGCAGCGAATGCTCACCGTGGGGATCCAACGGATTCCTAAAGACATCAAGGGAACTTGCGAAACTCACCGGGAGGTATTTCCCGAAAAGCAAGCTGATCCTGTCTTGCTGGGATTTTGATGAATTCATCCATGGCGAGTGGGACGCATTTAAGAAGGCATTTTCCAATGAACCGAAATGGATAGATTATCTCCTTGTTGAACCGCGTGGCAAATATTCCGGTTTTCCGGTCCGGAAAGGCGAACTGCATGGTTTGAACCTTGTCGGATTTCCAGAGATCAGCATGATGTTCGCGACACCGTGGGGTGGCTTTGGAGCGAATCCCCTTCCAACCTTTCTGAAAAATATCTGGAGCGTTTGTGGAGATGAACTTGACGGCGGATTTCCCTATTCGGAAGGCATTTTCGAGGATATGAACAAATACATGGTGAGTAGGCTTTACTGGACTGGCGACAGCGATACGGGTACGGCCCTGAAAGAGTACTTGTCCGCATACGTATCCCGCGACTTGGCCGATGAGCTTTACCATGCGATGCTACTTTTGGAAAGAGGTATTTCAAGGACCAGGGTAGAGGCGGACGGAGCGCTGCGCAGCTATCCGGATCCGTCCGAATACGACGGAGAGGGCGTCAGGTATGTCATTGAGGATATATCCGGGATTGATGCGGCATATGGCATCATCATGCATTGCGATGCAAAGATAAGCACGCGTGCGAAGGAATCATGGCGCTGGAGGATCATACTGTTGAGGGCCGTGATCGATTATGAGCTTTATCACAACGGCTTTCTTCCCAATAACCGGTGCTTTGAATCATACAGGGAGCTGATCGATATTTACAGCGCTTCGGATGCGGATTGGGCCGTACGGCCTCCGGTGAGGGGGAAAGGGCAATGAATCCATTTATAAGTCTGCGCTTGATGGACCATCATCTGAATGACCAGTTGATGCAAGATTTGCTCGAAGTTATCGACCGCCATCCGGAATCTGTTGACGAGGTATGGTTCGCAAGTGAATACGGTTTTCCCGAATTGGTGAAGATTGAAAAATCATCTGCGAAAATGGTGGAAGCCGCGAAGAAGATCCGCAGCAGGGGCATCATCGCCAGCCTGCAGATATCAAACTCCATCGGACATGGCGATTACCTGAGGTATATGGATTTCAACGGACTGAAGTGGGGCAACATGACGGGCCCTGACGGCACTATCTGCGAATATATCAACTGCCCGACGGACCCGCAGTTCTTGAAGTACATTCTGGAATCCACAAGGCTGTACAGTCGTTTTCAGCCTGATATCATCTGGATTGACGACGATTTGCGCATGAGCAACCATGGCACTGTGGATTTTGGGTGTTTTTGCGACCGCTGCATGGAGATCTTCAATCGAAAGCACGATGTTCATTTCACCCGGGAGGAACTCTGGCACCACATCAACGAAGATGGAGACCCTTCATGGCGGGAGTGCTATATCGCTTACAACGAAGAACGCCTGGCCAATGTCACACGGGCTATCATGTCGGGATGCCTGGCCTCTTCGCCAAATACGATCGGGGCACTGCAGCATGCCGGTTCGGATTCGACGCTTTATAATGGCAGGTCGTGGCATGCAATCTTTGACATAATGCTTGAGATGACCGGAAAACCGCCGATGTCACGCCCCGGGGGAGGATTCTATTATGACGCGTCTCCCAGAGGCATGCTGGACAAGGCACTATCTATCGACTATCAGAACTGTTGCCTGCCGGAGTATATTTCGCATTCGCGACCGGAAGTGGAGAACCTTCCTCACTTGGCTTTGGGAAAAACCGCTCATGGAACGTGTGTGGAATCCACGCTCTATCTGGCATACGGATGCAATGGCCTCTCTTATGCATCCATGATGATGGACAACGACCATCCGGCGGTTCATGAAACACTGCTTGCAAGGATGGCCGCGTGGAAGCCTTATTGGCAGCGCTTGGTGAAAGTCAACGAGGGCACCGCTGTCGGAGGCCTACAGATTCCGAGAGGGCTGGAAATCCAAAAACAGCGCAAGGGAGAGAAGAAAGAGGAACGGTTTTGGGATTCACCGGGTACCCGTGGTCTGCCGCAGATGATGGTTGTCGGTTTGCCTATTCATTGGGAGAACGGCATTGATGCCCCATATATTCTATATCCCTCCGTCGTGGACGGTCTGACAGATGCTGAACTCACTGGAATATTTTCCAGGGGAGTACTCACCTGTGGGGAAAGCATCCATAAACTGAACAAGAGAGGGTTGACCGCACTTGCAGGCATGGTTTCGGAACCGCTTGCCGTTCCCTGTTACGGAGAGCGCTATATGGGCACGGAATTCACAACTGCTCTTGATATCCGCCCAGGCAGCGGGTTTACTACCATTCCGACTGGGCTGGTCGTTGGCAGGGTCTACCGTCTGGTTCCCACGCAGCATGCTATCACCGAAGTCGCCCGATATCATTCCCATGACGGCGGGGATATGGGATTGTCAGCCGCTGTTGCGGAAAACGATTTGGGCGGCAGGGTTGCCGCAATAGGATACTACATGTGGGAAAACCAAGTCAATGTCGGAAGGCGGACGGAGCTGATCAAAATGGCGGACTATGTGAGTCGCGGAAGGTTGCCTGCCTTCATCACCACAATCTGCCAGGCTGTTGTTGTGCCTCGTGTGGAAAAAGACAATACGCTCAGATCGGTGACCATTTTCAATGTGTGTATCGACTGGACGGATTCTCTTGAAGTTTGTGTTAGAAATCCGGGCAAAGGAGTTCCCCTGCTGCTCCGCCCGTGTGAGGGAGACATGCGGCTGCCTGTAGAGGGTGGGATGGTTCATATTCCACCGATTGCACCCTGGAGCTGTGCAACCATAGCGTGGATGAAGTAGAAGTATCTGGTTTATTGCCAAGGCAATAATATGAAAGGCTATGCTGATGAAGAGTTTTGAGAAAAGTCGCTGGGATTGCCTTAAAAACAACTATGAATCTTGGTGGACAGACAAGCTTGAACGGCCTCTTTTCAATGTGACGATACATGGTGCAGATCCTTGCATGCCCAGCCCGGAAGGGATAATTCATGCGAACTTGAGTCAGTATGACCTCGACGTGCCGATGGAAACGATTCTGAAGCACCTCGAGTATCAACTGAGCAGCATGAAATATGCAGGAGACGGATATCCGGGAATTTTACCGGATTTTGGGGCCGGAGTGAATGCAGCATTTGCCGGGGCCAGGCATATAGTCCGCCCCGAGACCGTCTGGTTTGAAGCTGAATACCCGATGACAATCAGTCAACTCACACTGCGCCATCACGCAGACAACGCCATATATCGCCGCATTGTGGAATTCTATCAAAAGGCGGACACATATTTTGGTGGCAGCATCGTTTTGGGAATGACCCATCTGAACAACGGAATCGATATTCCCGCGCGGTTCTTCAATGGCGTTGATTTCTGCTTGGCCATGTATGACAGCCCTGAAGACATTGACAGACTTGTTCGGGAAAACCATGCTTTGTTCGAGTTTTATGTTCAAGATTTGTCTGCACTGATGTCCAATAATCCCGGCTACACATGTTGGGGTGACATTCTGGCCAGCGAGCCATGGATGGGGTTGCAAAGTGATTTTAGCGCGATGATAGGACCTGATCATTTTGATCGGTTCGTCTTGCCGGAATTGCAGGCCTGCGTGAATTGCAGGCCAAAGTATAACTTTTATCACCTGGATGGACGGGAAGAGCTTGTACATCTGGACAAGATCCTGGATATCAAGGATCTGCA
>CAZFWQ010000352.1:0-3950 GCA_964522755.1 uncultured Oscillospiraceae bacterium
ATGCCTGCTTCCATCATAATCATGATGGTGCCCGGTCCAATCGGATAGGAAGGGACTACTGCAAGATCGATAACCTGGATGTTCTGTACACCGATAATCATGTTGGCTTTGTTGATGATGACCTTCGCCAGCGTGTTCGTGATATCAGCCGCAAGTTTCGGATCCTTGCTGGTGAATCCGATGGTGAACACCCGGGAGCCATTGGCGATGTTCACTGCAACCCGGCTTTGGAAATCCTCTATGGACAGGTCCAGCCCCATCTCCTCGATGACAATGCCGGAAACAAGGCGGGATTTCACTATCTCAACATAGTCTCCAAGCAGTGTGTTATTAGTCTCTACAAGACCCCGGTTGAAGGAGGTGTCTCTGGGTTCCTTCCATAAAAAGAGGCTGGAGGGGGCTTCATACTCAGGAACCAGATAATATTTGGAGATACCGTATGCCAGCCCGCAAGTCAGCAGCACGCAGAGGAAAACAAGCCACCAGCGCCTTATGACTGCAACCAGCAAATCCTTGAGGTCAATTTCTACAACTCTGCTTCCGGATTCCATGTTTTTCCTCCAGATTCATTTCAACGGATGATTTCATCATACGAAAAGGCTCCACAATTGTCAATCTCGCACATAATCTGCTATCGGGTCTGGATATCAGCCCCGGACAACCCTTTCAGATCATTGAAAAATGAAATGGCGGGCCGGTTCCCATTCGTGACAATGTTGCCCTTGATGGTCATTCCCGAACTGTTTCCCACATTGAAGAGCGCCTCGCATTGCCTGTCATGTGTTTTCGCATATCCGCAGTCCGTCACGGTGTTTTTAAGAATTCGCACGTTGGTGTGAACCTCCTTGCCGGATGGTCCGCTCCGACGGTACAGGTTCAAAAAGGCAAAGGGGAAACCTCGGACAGTATTGTTGGTGACATCCAGCCCATTGATCGAATTTTTCGTATTGAAGAAGAACGCCCCGACATCTTTACCCGGGATAAGGAAATTCATGCTCCCTGGTATCTTCATGTCCGGGTCCGCCGACATGGTAATCGTGTTGCCGTCCACCAGGATATTCTCCATCACGCTGTTTCCCTTTGAGCCATCAACAAAGGCAATGCCCTGGGCAGGCACGTAATTCGCATCCAGATGCAGGTCGATGGTATTGCCAAGGATATTGACATTGCGTGTTGCGACATCGGGCAGGGTAGTGGCACCCCAGACCGAGATGCCGATGACGACGCCACTGATGGTGTTGTCGGCGATTTTCACGGTTCCCTTGTAATCCGCCTCATAAGTTTCCCATAACATGGGCCACGTCACATGCAGGATGCCAACTTCCGTATTGGTCGCCCGGTTTCCGGATGTGCTGCCATTGGGCATGTGCACTTCATACGCGGTTCTCGCCTTCCAGTACTTTGTGCCCGGCGTATGGACGCTCTCTACGCGGTTTCCATCAACAACAACCGTCTTGCCGTCGATGTTGAATACCGAAACATCGTAGTATTTGTCCGTTTTCCTTTGAAAAACCGCCTGGTTGCTTCGCACGACGATGCTGTTGGTTCTAGCCGCGTTGGAACTCTGAACCAGCACTGCGCAAACACCATATGTGTAGAATATGCAGTTCTCCACCTTGACGGCATCGGTATTGTTGACATGCAGCAGGAAACAGCCTCCGGATGCGTTGATGTCCGGATTCTGCGCAACATCGCCGGATTGGTCGAATATGATGTTCCGAATGCTGATGTTCTTCGCGGAAGGGGTTGTGGATACCAGCACATTGTAAACGGCTTTCTCCCTGGTGTAGATCCTGGCCTTTCCATCACCCAGCCAATTCATATTGGAAGGGATGAATATAATCCCCGGCCGTATAAGGTAATCACCTTCCGGAAATACCAGCGTCCCTCCACCCATCGTCATCAATTTGGATTGAGCCCTCATGATGGCTTCAGTATAATCGACATCTTCATTCTTTGCATATTGTGTCACGCTGACATGATTCCCTTGGAGCATTGCCTTGCTCACCGGATCGGTCATTGAGTTGATGCGCAGGAAAGCCTTTCCATTCTTCATGGCGACATACAGGGCGTTATATGTAATTCTTGCCATCAATCCACGCGTCAGCATGATGAAAGGATTCTTATATCCTGGAAGCAGCAGGCCGATGGCAATGCCTTTCTCTACCGCGTTCGCCCATGTAAAATCATTTTTCTTTTCATCATAGCCCAGTGCGCGAAGGATAAAAACGACATAATCATTCAGCCTCAAGGGATCATTCGCCCCTAAACGCCTGTTGCCGATACCTTTTGCGAGCTTCGTGGCATATGCATAGTTGGCATATTTCCTTCCCCACTGGGGAACGTCGGTAAAGTAAGATGACGCTCCATCCATGGCAGACGCCTCTTTTTCCTTGCCCATCAAACGAATCAGCAGGGTCAGCCCTTCCAGGCGTGTGGGTATCCGTTCCAACTGCATTTCATTCGCCGCATCGGCAAATATGCCCCATTCGTGCAGTTTATTCGCCGCTGTCATGTCATCAAGCTTTAAACTGATTGCCTGGGCAGATATGGGCTCCATTGCCATGATGGAAAGAAGGACGGCGACCAGGAAAAGGCATATGATCTTTTTCATGAATTACCCCATTGGAATATCAGGATGTTCCCTTTATCATTGATTCATCAGGACAATCGGAACCAAGGCTGGCAATGATTTCACAAATATGCCTCACAGTTCCAATATCCAGTTCACCGTAAAATGGGAGTGACAATACTTCGCGGATGGCAATCTGCGCTTGCGGCAGCCTATCGTGCCTTGCGGACTCCAGGTGGCCATACCAGGGGAAATCGCTGCAAAGCGGATAGAAATACTTCCTTGTGAAAATGTTGTATTTTTTCAATTCCTCATGCAGTTCATCGCGTGTTCGTCCATACAATCCAGCATTCACGGTGATGGAAAAATACTGGAAGCTTGCGCTTTCCGAAGTGTTCAGGGTCAGGATGCGAATACCCTTGATTGACGACAGGTCATTGATGTATGTCAACATGACTTGTTTTCGTTTCCCGCGTTCACCTTCCACCAGTTTCAGCACCTCCAATCCGACTGCGGATTGAAGTTCGTTCATTTTCGCATTGGTACCGGACAGGACTACTTCATCCGGGCTGGCGATTCCGAAGTTCTTCATCAGATGCAATGTCCGGGCCAACTCATTCCCGCGATATACAAGCGCGCCGCCTTCAATCGTATTGAAAAGCTTGGTGGCATGAAAACTGAACATCGTCATGTCGCCGAAATGACCGATGGGAATGCCGTCGACCGTGCAGCCAAAGGCATGAGCACCATCGTATATCAATCTGAGGTGATGTTTGTCCGCAATTCCCTGCAGCTTGTCCACATCACATGGATTGCCGAAGACATGGACGGCGAGGATGGCGCTTGTCTTTTCGGTGATGAGCGATTCAACCTTGTCGGCATCGATGTTGAATGTCTCCGGCTCAATGTCGCAGAATACAGGCGTCAGTCCATTCCAGTCAAGCACTTCAACGGTGGCCGGAAATGTAAACGGTGTTGTAATGACTTCACCGGCAAGACCGAGAGCCCTCAACCCAATCATCAGAGCCAAGGTGCCATTGCTGAAGAGGGTAAGTTGTTCCGTGCCCAAGTAGGCTTTCAAGGACTTCTCAAGCTCTTTGTGTTTTGCTCCGTTGTTGGTGAGCCACTTGCTGTCCCAAACCTCGCGCAGGATTTTACTTATGTCCTCATAGTCAGGCTGCAAGGGCCTCGTAACCAGAATGGGCACGTCAAATCCTTTTATCATGACTCCTCCAGCGCATCGACATGAATATGGACGAATTCATCCATGTTGGCCATCCGGTATTTCATTTCTTCAAGATTGTCATACTTCAGGAAGATAATTCCAATCGCCTTGTTGGCTCCGTCAAACCGCTCCACGCGGGAGCCCGGCTCCCTG
>CAZFWQ010000353.1:0-3934 GCA_964522755.1 uncultured Oscillospiraceae bacterium
CCGCGGTCCTGCCCTATCCGTTGAAGCACTTATCAAGAAGCTCCGCGGTCCTGCCCTATCCGTTGAAGCACTTATCAAGAAGCTCCGCGGTCCTGCCTTGCATCAGTCCAAGCAGTTCCAGCGCCTTGCCGTCTCCACACGCATATGCCTTCATCAGACGGCCCTCTTCGAAGCAGAGCGGGTCATGAAGCGGAAAATACTCGTTCAGGAGGAAATCCGCATATTTTACCAGCCTGAACGGGCCGTATATCCTGAATGCCTCACCCGGATAATGCTCCACCGCCACGCTGTAACAATCCTTGACCGAATCCGTGATGCTTTCCAGTTCCATGTTCACGGAAAATGCGATCGTCTGCATCCAATTGAACCACGAGGCATTTTCCGTCCCATGGGAATCGCTTGACCCCACAATCGGAATGGTCATGCCTTTTGCCCTGGCTTCCTGATAATAGGCTGTCTGGATGTTGTTGCTGAATACTTCATGCCCGCCGAGGACTTCGAACGCGTCGAACGGTTTTTTTTCGAACAGATAGTCTATCAGGTTTTCCTGGACGTGATAGACATCGGAAATCCAATAAGGGTGGCAGATAATGCCCAGCCCTCCCGCTTCCCTGATGCGGTCGAAGCACCACAGGCACGACGCGAATTCAAATGCATTCACCCCTTCCGGCACGTCAAGACCGGCCATCAGGGCATTGACCTCGTTGTGGTATTTCCCCGGATCCATGGCGAACAGTTCGTTCACGCTGAAATTTCCACCGAAGTTCACCAGGTGGACATGATTTTTCGGGGGATGCACTTCTTCCCCGAAAAACAGTTTCAGGTCGATCGGTGCCTTGTCATAGGCTTCGATAGCCTCGATGGACGGATGACGCTGACGGTGATCCGTTATCGCAAGAAAATCAAAGCCGCTTTTCCTGTAATTGGCCGCGACGACGGCGGGAGATTCATGACCGTCAGATCTGTTGGTGTGGACGTGGAAATCGCCACGATAGGGTCTTCGGGCATACAGATCGGGAAGCAGAGAATATGCCATGAAATTCCCCAGCGGCTCGCCGCCATTTTTTTCAGGCAACCTGAAAACCCTTACAATATGGGCCTGTTCCCATGGAAACGCATGTTCGAAGGTGAGTGCGCCATTGCGGGGTTTTACAATAACCTGGTCATATTCTACATTTTCAGACTCCCTGCTTTGGCACATCGGCAGGAATGCGATCCGATATTCCGCATCCGGATCAAAATCCGCGTGTTGTCCAAGCGAGTGGATGGTGATGACTGTTTTTTTGCCTGATTCGACTATTCTGGGAAACATCTCATAATCGGCAAGTTCGCGTTTCATATCGCGTTTTCCCTTCTGTTTCGGTTCTGCAGGCAGCCGAACTTCAGTATACCGCAAGGTCCCGCAGAACGACCTCATCACGCGCCGATGTCACAAACAGCCTGAATTCACCTGTTTCAAGGCTGACACGGCAGATTTTCTTGTGCCCGATGCAGCAGCCCTTGTAAAACGACATCCATTTGCCTTCGTCGTCCTTTGCCTGAAGGACAAAGGTTTCAATGCGCTGACCCTGGGCGATGTCTTCGGAAAGCACGATGTATTTGACAGTTCGATGTTCAGCCAGCTTCACATGATAGATGCATTGTGTATCGCTGTCGATTTCACCGGATTTTTCAATAACGGCTGGAATCCGCTCTGAGAAAGCTTCATGAAGCGCATCACCCAGGCTTTTCAATCTCGCGATGTCACGGGGATCGAACCGTCCGCTTTTCATCGGCGGGATATTCAGATGAAAACAGGCGTTCCCGCCGACCGAATTCATATAGGTATCCATCAGTCGTTCAAGTGAATGCGGTTCTTCGCTTTCATGATGAAACCATCCGGGACGGATGGACATGTCGATTTCGGAGCCGGTAAAAACCAGGGCCTTCGCGTACATGATGTTCGAAAGCGCGCCCATGTCATTGTCCGTGGCATACATGTGGCTCAGGTCTCCCTTCATGGGCGCTCCCGACGTCTGAGGCTCCGAGTAATGGCACAGTTCATGCGGGACGACCGACCATTCGGCCAGGCGCGCCGATCCGGCCTCATTGCCGCACCACCTCACATCGGGCCCGAAATCATTGAAGATGCAGGCATCCGGCTGATATTCCCGAATCAGGCGGATATAGCTCTCAAACTCATAGACTTGTTTTTTCCCGTTCGTGCCTTCCCCGCACGCGTTGTCGAACCATACCATGAATATGTCGCCGTACTGTGTCAGCAGCTCTTTCAGCTGGGCGCGATAATAATCATTGTAAGATGGCGTGCCGTAATACTTGGAATTCCTGTCCCACGGTGAAAGGTAGAAGCCGAACTTGATGCCGCCCCGACGGCAGGCTTCCGACGCGGATTTGACGATATCGCCGTTCCCGCCCATGAAAGGACTGTTCCTGACGCAGTGTTCCGTATGCTTTGACGGCCACAGGCAGAAACCGTCATGGTGCTTCGCCGTCAGGACGAGTCCTTTCATTCCGGCTGATTTGATGGCCTTGGCCCATTCATCGCAGTCCAAATCCGTCGGATTGAAGATGGACGGGTCCTCATTTCCCTTCCCCCATTCCAAATCGGTATAAGTATTGGGAGAGAAATGGACAAATGCGTAGAATTCCGTGTCAAACCAGTCGAGTTGCCTTTTTGACGGCCTGACAGACGCCGCCTGTTTCAGAAAATCCTTGATCTCAATGTTCATCCTGTTTTTCCTCCTGATTCTTTTGGCCTCAATACTCTATTTTTCCGCCTGATTCCTTTGGCCTCAATACTCTTTTTTTCCGCCTGATTCCTTTGGCCTCAATATATGAACCTTCATTCCGGTTCTCATTTCATGGTTTCGTCGCAATCGGGAAATAATGTCTTTCACACATGGAATTCCGGCATGTATTTCATCATCTCTTCCAGCCGCGGCTGGCCTTTTGTCCCGCCGGCGGCGCCGGTGCTGAGGCTTCCGCAGATGCAGCCGGCCCTGGCACTCTGCTCCGCCTGCATCCCGGCAAGAAAGCCAAAGACAAAGCCGGCGTCAAAGGAATCTCCGGCCCCCACCGCATCCATTTTCACCACGTCAAGGGCAGGCACATCAAAGACATGACCGCGTGCATGAATGGTCGCCCCATCCTTACCTTTCTTCACAGCCACAATGGGAACGATCTCACAGAGCCTGGCAATGGCCTTTTCAGCGGTAGACTCGCCTGTCAGGGCCATGGCTTCATTGTCATTCGGGAAAATCATGTCAAGCTGCGGGATAATGTCCCAAACACCGCTCTCCCACTTCTCTTCAGGATCCCAATTGGTATCAAGGCTGATGGTCGCGCCATTTTCCTTCAATCGGCGTATCCATGCGGGATAATGCGGCTGCAGCTTCTTTATGAGGAAATAGCTTCCGATATGCAGATGGCGGACGGAATCCAGCAGCGCATCGTCGACAGCGCCCGGCTCAATGGCGTCAATGGTTCCGATATAGGTGAGCATCGCACGGTCTTCCCCCGTGCTCATGGCAACGGTCACGCCGGTTTTGACATCATCGGTCCTGCTGATGCAGTCCAATGATACGCCTGCTTCCTGCAGAGTCCGGCAGACCAGATCCCCGAACTGATCCTTTCCCGCTCTCCCCACTACGACGGTCTTCAGTCCCAATTTGGCCGCCTGGCATGCGAAAATGGTATTGGAACCGCCCATCTCAAGCGAGTAATCCCCAATCAACTTCTCTTTTTGTCCGAATTCGGGCACGACATCCCCGCCACTGAGGATCAGATCAACGCAGACATCGCCGAAAACCAGCACATCGTATTTCTTCATCATCCTGCCTCCATAATAATGTTGCCCGCATGCGCGATCATAAGCATCCGGCACATTGGCAAAGCCATCCACCGGCAATGACGCCGGTTCTTTCCCGTCCCGCAA
>CAZFWQ010000354.1:0-3925 GCA_964522755.1 uncultured Oscillospiraceae bacterium
AAGCCCGAGTTCTCAGCCAACACCTGCCAAGCCGGAATTCGCCTCGTACGGCGTTGCAGGCCAAGTGCCGCAACGCCTTCCAACACATCCCAGATTCGGATGTGTTGTCTTGCGAGCGGCACTAAGCCCGCAATCACCTCGTACGGCGTTTCCGGCAGGCAGCTGTAGGCTTCGTAACTCGGGCCACGCTGGCGCTTAAGCCCGAGTTCTCAGCCAACACCTGCCAAGCCAGAATTCGCCTCGTACGGCGTTTCCGGCAGGCAGCTGCAGGCTTCGTAACTCGGGCCACGCTGGCGCTTAAGCCCGAGTTCTCAGCCAACACCTGCCAAGCCAGAATTCGCCTCGTAATTGACAACATAATAACACCTCGTATAGAATGGGGGGAAGGGTGCGCTGGGCTTGTCCCTCAGTAGGTGGTGCCTTTTTTGCAGGTTTTACAAGATGGAATCGGTGAATATTGGCTGATTCCGCAAATATGTCGCGGGCACCGCGTTTGGAGTGATAAAATGCTGACACAGGCACCCAAGGGAACCAATGACATACTGCCGGAAGGCGTTCACCGCTGGCAGCATGTGGAACACAAGTTCGCGGCGTTGTGCGCGCAGTTCGGATACAAGGAAATACGCATTCCGGTTTTCGAACACACCGAATTGTTCCATCGGGGCGTCGGTGAAACGACCGACATCGTACAGAAGGAAATGTATACGTTTGAAGACAAGAGCGGCCGAAGCCTTACATTGCGGCCGGAAGGAACTGCCGGGGTCGTGCGCAGTTATATTGAGCACGGCATGTCATCGCTGGCGCAGCCCGTCAAGTTATACTACAATATTACGGCGTACCGGTATGAGAAGATGCAGAAGGGCCGTTACCGCGAATTCCACCAGTTCGGCATGGAACTGTTCGGCGCCGCAGATCCGGCGGCGGATGCCGAAATCATCTCGCTGCTGGCGCTTTTTTTTGAACGTCTCGGCATCGGGAACCTGTCCCTGAATCTCAACAGCATCGGGTGCCCCGTTTGCCGTGCCGACTACAATCAAATCCTCAGGGAACACCTTTCGGACCACATAGGCACCATGTGCGAAACATGCCGCGACCGGTTCGACCGCAATCCCATGCGCATCTTCGACTGCAAGGAGGAAATGTGCCGTCTGCAGATGAAACAGGCTCCTGCCTTGCTGGACCACATCTGCCCGGATTGCCGCAGCCACTTTGAAACGCTTTGCTCGAAACTGGACATCATGGGAATCCGGTATGCCATCGACAAGGGAATTGTGCGGGGCCTGGATTATTACACCCGCACGGTTTTCGAATTTGTTTCCCGCAATATTGGAACACAGGGCACCGTCTGCGGAGGCGGCCGCTATGACGGGCTGATGGAGGCCTGCGGCGGGCCGGCTACTCCTGGAATCGGGTTTGGCCTGGGCGTGGAACGCCTGCTGATGGAAATGGAAAGTCAGGGACTGGAAATTCCATCACCTGAAGCTCCGCTCATATATATCGGCAGCATCGGCGACAATGCGGCAGCGGCAGTGGAGGCAATGTGCTGGGAAATGCGGAGAAAAGGCATATCCTGTGTGAAGGATGTCATGGGCCGCAGTGTGAAGGCACAAATGAAGTACGCCGATAAAATGGGCACACGCTACACGATGGTACTTGGCGACAATGAAATCGAGTCCGGCCGGGCCGCGCTGCGCGATATGAAAAGCGGCGAGAGCAAGGACATCAGCCTGGATTCACTGACGGACCGCCTTATCAAATCCAGGGAATGATTTTTCAGGGAATGGTTTTTCCAATCATGTATCAAACACTCAATCATGTATTGAAGCTCAATCATGTATTCATCGCTCAATCATGTATTCATCGCACAATCGTGTATTCATCACACAATCGTGTAATTAGCACACAATCGTGTAATTAGCACACAATCGTGTAATTAGCACACAATCGTGTTTCATCACACAAGCAGGCTTGTTTTCGCAAGCTGGTCTCATTTTACGGGCCAGGGAGGTCACATGGCAGAGAACATACAGGGAATGAAACGCACTCACCGCTGCACCGATGTTACGGCAGCGGATATCGGCAGGGAAATCACCGTCATGGGATGGGTGCAGAAGCGCCGGGACCTTGGAGCCCTGCTGTTCATCGCCCTGCGGGACCGCAGCGGCATCCTGCAGGTGGTCGTCAACAGCGAAACGCATGCAGACCTTCATGCGAAAGCCGTACAGGTGCGGTCCGAGTATGTAGTGGCAGTCCGCGGCATTTTGACCGGCCGCGATGCGGCTGCCATCAACACGAACATGCAGACCGGCACCGTGGAGCTTGTGGCCGAGGAATTCAGGATTCTCTCGAAATCGGAAACACCCCCGTTTCACATCGAAGACAACATCACCGCAAACGATACGCTGCGCCTGAAATACAGGTACCTCGACCTGCGCCGCCCGGACATGCAGAGAAACATGATGCTGCGGCACAGGCTGGCTAAGTCTACCAGGGATTTTTTCAATGAAGCGGGATTTCTGGAAATTGAAACTCCGATGCTCACGAAAAGCACGCCCGAAGGCGCCCGCGACTACCTGGTGCCCAGCCGGGTGCAGGCCGGGAAGTTCTTTGCCCTGCCGCAGTCTCCCCAGTTATTCAAGCAACTGCTGATGGTGGCCGGTTTCGATCGGTACATGCAGATCACCAAATGCTTCCGTGATGAGGATCTGCGCGCGGATCGCCAGCCGGAATTCACCCAGATAGACCTTGAGATGGCGTTTGTCGATGTGGATGACGTCATTGCCGTAAACGAAGCGTTCCTGAAACGCGCTTTCAGGGAAGTGCTGGACGTGGATGTCGCCATTCCCTTCAAGCGCCTGCCATACGCGGAAGCCATGTCCAGATACGGGTCGGACAAGCCCGACACGCGGTTCGGGCTTACCTTGGCGGACTGTTCCGACCTTGCGGCCGGTTCCGGTTTCAAAGTGTTCTCCGATGCCGTTGCGACAGGTGGCACCGTCCGGGCCATCAATGCGAAAGGGTGCGCGGCAAAATACTCCCGCAAGGAAATCGACGCGCTTGGAGATGTCGCGAAGACCTACAAGGCAAAGGGACTGGCGTGGATTGTGATCGAAGAGGGCGGCATCAAGTCTTCCTTTGCGAAGTTCCTCTCCGAGGAGGCCCTGTCTGCGTTCAAAGCGAGGCTGGAAGCCGAAACGGGAGATCTGCTGCTGTTTGTGGCCGATCGTGATGAGGTCGTGATGGACGCGCTGGGCCACTTGCGGCTGGCCATTGCCGAAAAGGCGGGCATGATGAAGCCGGGAACATGGGATCTGCTTTGGGTCACCGAGTTCCCCCTTCTTGAACGCGATGAGGAAGATGACAGGTGGGTGGCGAAGCATCACCCCTTCACGTCGCCCATGGACGAAGACCTTCAGTACCTTGACTCGGACCCGGGCAGGGTGAGGGCCAAGGCATACGACATCGTCCTTAATGGCGTGGAAATCGGCGGCGGCAGCATCCGCATCCATGACCAGGAACTTCAGTCGAAAATGTTTTCCACGATTGGCTTTTCGGAAGAACAGTCGCGCCTGCGCTTTGGGTTCCTTCTTGACGCATTCCGATATGGAACGCCTCCGCACGGAGGCCTTGCCTACGGTCTGGACCGCCTTTCCATGCTGATGCTCGGCAAGGACAGCATCCGCGACGTCATTGCATTCCCGAAGGTGCAGACGGCCTCATGCCTGTTGACAGGCGCGCCCGACGTGGTGGATGACAAGCAGCTTGCGGAGCTTCATATCCAATTGGCCGATTCCCCGCAGGAGGCCGAATGACCGCGCGCCGTCCAATCCTGAACATGAAGGCGGATACGGTTCCCGAGGCGAAGACTCCATTGAGGGAAGTCGTCGAGTGGATCCTGTACCTGAGTGTCTCCGTCCTGCTGGCC
>CAZFWQ010000355.1:0-3924 GCA_964522755.1 uncultured Oscillospiraceae bacterium
TGGGATTCAAGGTGTTCACAGCCGGTTTCAAACCGCTGGACAGCAGGGGACGCGGTCTTGTCATCAATTATGACTGCCCGGTGGCCTGCGGCGACATCCTCGTCCACCCCGGCGATGTGATATTCGCGGATTGCGACGGGGTCGTGGTCATCCCCAAAGACAAGGTGTCGGATGTCATTCCCAAAGCGCTGGACAAGGTGGACCGTGAGAACAAAAGCCGCGACGAGTTGAAGGCTGGAGCCTATTTGCGTGATGTTTTCGATAAATATGGGGCATTATAGGCTGAATCCCGCAGCACACCGTGCGTGATATCGACCGGAAAGGAAAACAGGCATGAAAATGAAAGCAGCCGTCATGGAGGCCATCAATCAACTGGTCGTGAGGGAAATCGACATTCCGGAAATCGGCGACGAATTCGTCCTGATAAAGACGAAGGCCTGCTCCATCTGCGGCTCGGATATCGATGAACTGCGGACCGGGGCCTTTGCCGCGTTCTTTCCCATTGTGCTGGGCCATGAAGTTTCGGGCGTGGTTCATGCCGTCGGTTCAAAGGTCAGGCTGCTCAAGGTTGGAGACCGGGTGGCACTTGAACCCAACATGCCGTGCTGGAAGTGTGAAATGTGCCGCAAGGGTTTCTACCATCTCTGCCCGAATACGGATCATATAGGCTGCAATAGCCATGGGGGGTTCGCAGAATATGTCCGTATCCATGAGCTGAACTGCTGTGTGCTTCCGGAAGAAGTCGGCTTCATGGAAGCGTCTCTGATGGAGCCCATCGGCGTATGTCTGGAAGGAATCCGCCGTTCAAGGCTTGTGCTTGGGGAAGACATCCTTGTCTTCGGAAACGGCCCGTTCGGGCAGCTGTACCTGCAATTGGCGCAGATTGCCGGCGCGGGGGAAGTCATTGTGGCCGGGCGCAATGAGCCCCGGAATGAACTCTCCCGAAAATTGGGCGCCACGGTCATCAACACCAGGACGGAGAATCTGAAGCAGCGCGTCATGGAAATCACGAAGGGCCGTGGCGTGGATGTGGTCATCGATGCCGCCGGTTCTCCGGAAGTCCTGCGCCTTGCGGCGGAGGTGTGCAAGGCCCGGGGAAGGATTGTGCTGTTCAGCTATACGATGGAACCGGTGACATTCATGGTCCCTTCCATCCAACTGAAGGAAATCGATGTGCTCGGCTCGCTCAACAATCCCCATACGTTTCCTGTGGTTGCGGAACTGCTTCGGAAAAAGCGCATCGATCTGGGCGGCATCATCACGCATACGCTGCCATTGGAGGACATCCACCATGGCATTGAAATGGTGGAAAACCGGCTCGAGAACTGCCTGAAGGCTGTTGTCGCATTTGATTGATTTACTGGTGAAAGCCGGAACGGTTATCCCGTTCCCGATGGACCTGAAGGCATGAGCCGATTCCCCGACGCCTGCCTGGTTCCGGACAATGAGTGGCCCAGGGCGATTCCCCTGCCATGGGAGCAGACGCGGTCGTTGTGAGGGACGTGCCTCCGAATGCGGTGATGGCGGGCAATCCTGCAAAGGTTTTGCGGATGAAGGAATGATGGCAATGCTAGAAAGCGCAACCGCATTCGAATCATTGCGTGCACCATGCTTAGGCGATACGGGCATTCTGGAGGAAAAAAGCATGAAAATCCCCTATCATAAAGGATTCATGGAGTTTGACGAGACACTGTTCCGCAATTTATGCATCATTGAACTGCATGCCGGAAAAGGCTTTCAAGACGTTCCACAGGCGGCTGGTGAAATCCGCCGGTCATTGGAAAATCCAATTGGTTCGGAACGTCTCTGCGAAATGGCCAGAGGCAGGAAGCGCATGCTGGTCATCACAAGCGACCATACACGCCCAATGCCCAGCAGACTCACTTTGCCCCTGCTTCTGGAAGAAGCCCGGAAGTACAACTGTGAATTGGATGTTCGAATCCTGATTGCAACCGGCTGTCACCGACCTGATAACGATGAGGAAATGCTTGAGAAGTTCGGACCCGGATTGCTGCGCGCTGAAAAGTTCATCAACCATGACTGCCATGACCCCGATCTGATGAGCTGCATGGGAAGGCTGCCGTCTGGCGGGGAATTGCGGCTGAACAACCTTGTGGAATGGGCTGACCTCATTGTTGCGGAAGGCTTCATAGAACCCCATTTTTTCGCCGGATTTTCAGGTGGCAGAAAGAGCATTTTGCCGGGAATAGCCGATGAAAAGACAGTGTACTCAAATCACTGTGCCGGTTTTATTTCCGCAGATACTACCCGCGCTGGAATATTGGAAAACAACCCGATACATCAGGATATGCTGTTCGCATCACGGGCTGCGGGTCTTGCCTTCATCCTCAATGTGGTCCTGGATTCCGGGAAGAATATCAGGCGGGCGTTCGCAGGTCATCCGGAAAAGGCACACGACGAGGGATGCATGCGTCTGACATCGAATCGGCGATGCGCAGTGCAATTCGCATGACAAGGAAGGATGCCGATATACTGGTCATTCCCAATGGCGTCGATGTCATCATGGAAAAAGTGCAGTGGGTCAATGGTCTTCGACAGTCAACCCATATTGCAGAGGGTTGCCGGTTGCCCTCAGGCAACGGGTGATGGGATTCATGCGGCAACAGTCATTTTTGAGCATGCATGGCACAAAGACGGTATAATGCAATGGTAGTTGCAGTTCCAGATGAAATTCAGGCGGCTGAGGCAAAATCAGAATGAAAAGGAGTCACCGGAGATGGAGAAAGCAATAAAAACTCAAATACCCGAAGGCGCGATGGGGATATCGGTCATTGACGAGGCGGAGATTCAGGCGGTGACCGATCTGTTGAGGCATCCCAAGCTTTTGTTCAGGCATATGGGTCACACGGAAAGCAATTCGGATGCATTTGAACGCGAACTGAGGGAGAAATTCAATGCAAGGCATGCGCTGTTCGTTTCATCTGGTACCTCGGCACTTTCATGCTGCCTCGCATCGCTGGAAATAGGGCCCGGAGATGAAGTGATAATACCCGCATACACTTACATCGCCACGGCGGCCGCCGTAGTTGACGCAGGAGCCATCCCCGTGATCGCGGAAATCGACGATTCCCTCGGCCTTGATCCCGCCGATGTGGAACGCAGGATAACACCTTATACGAAGGCGATCATAGCCGTGCACATGCAAGGCGTTCCCTGCCGCCTTGACGCGCTGCGAGCGATTGCCGCAAAGCACGGCCTGAAGCTGATAGAAGACTGCTGCCAGGCGATAGGCGCGACATACCGCGGCGCTCTCTGCGGCATGGGCTCGGATGCCTGGGCATGGAGCCTGAATTTTTTCAAAGTCATCACGTGCGGCGAAGGCGGCGTTTTCTTCACAAACAGCGACGAAGGATATCAGCGCGCAATGTACCTGTCCGATCCCGCCATCATGATGTGGGAAAGCGACGCCAGGGGCAATGTCATGATTCCGCCCTTCTCCCGTTCCGGGTACAGGGGAAATGAACTGGCAGCCTGCATGATCCGGGTGCAGCTCACGAAGATGGATGGAATGCTTGCAAAAACCAGGGCGCTCAAGAAATTGCTCATCAGGAACCTGAACACCCCGATTCACTACAAACTGCAGCATGTCGACGACCCGGACGGCGATTGCGGATTCTCGATATCCTTCATTGCCGGTTCCCGGCAGATGGCGGAAAGATTTGCGTCTGAACTCGAAAAAGAAGGATTGACCATCGGATCCGTTTATAATGGAGGATTCCCGGACAGGCACGTCTATTCGAACTGGGATTCCATCCTGAACAAGAATTCGCCCACCAAAGCCGGGTACCCGTGGAAAGATCCCGCGTACAAGGGCAATGTGCAATATTCAAAAGACATGTGCCCGAAGACGCTGGACATATTGGCAAGAAGCCTTCGGTTCACGCTGAATGTCAATATGGGCGA
>CAZFWQ010000356.1:0-3906 GCA_964522755.1 uncultured Oscillospiraceae bacterium
ATGGGATCGGCTGAGAAGTGTTCGATGGCCTTGGCATTGATCGGCCAGTGGAGCATGTAAATATCGATGCAGTCCGTCCCGAGGCGTTTCAGGCTTGCCTCGCAGTGCTCCCTCAGCGCCGTCCCCTTCGTATTCGACGTGCTGACCTTCGTGCCGATCACCGCGCCGGATCTCCTCCCCTTCAGCGCCAATCCCAGGGATCTCTCGCTCTCTCCGTCGTTGTAAACCTCCGCCGTATCGAAATAAGTGATGCCGCGATCCAGCGCCGCATGAACCACCTCATCCGTATCCTTCTGGCTCTGCCCGCCCCAGTACCTTCCCCCGCCGAATGCCCAGCACCCCAGGCCGAGGGATGAAATCGGGAGTTCAGACCTGCCCAGCCTGTGTATTTCCATTCTAATCCCCTTCTCATTTTCCTCGAATACGTCCTCCAGCATTACTTTCCGGCAAGAAGCGCCTGCGCCAGGATGATTTCGGCGACATCCATCGTTCTGACCGAATCGGCGAAGCCGTATACGCTCTGCCTTCCCGCCCTGCAGCAATCCAAGAAGTCCGCGACAATTCCCTGCACGCCGGTATAAACATGGAAATCACTGCTTTTGGCGACGGCAGCCGCTTCATATTCCACGCCTTCGGCATCTCCGGCAATGTAAATCCGGCCCTTCGTTTCATGCTCGGCTTCAGCGAAGATGCCCGGAGCATGCATCTCGACGGCGAAAATCCGCTTGCCGCTGGCCCAGCTGTTGATGAGGAAGCCTGTGGCGCCATTGTCGAAATGCAGCGTCGCGGAGATGAAATTGATATCAGGCACAAGGACCCGTTTCACATGGCTCTCGACTTTGACGACCTCTCCCCCGCATATCCAGCGGAGGGTATCGATGGAATGCACGCAATCGTCCATCATATGGTCGCGTGCGCCGGTGACCGGTTCCAGCAGGTACTTGTAAAACCTGCATACGGCGTGTGTGATCGGGCCGCGCTTGAGGCACTCTTCCCGCATCATTTCCACCATCGGGGTATGCCGGCGCTGAAAACTCACCTAGGTGATGCATTCGTGCTTTTCAGCCAGCCAGGCCAGCGTGCGCGCCTGGTGGATGGTAAGCCCCATGGGCTTTTCGATATAGAGGTTCAAACCGTGTTCAAGGCACCAGGTCCATATTTCAAAGAAAATGTCCGGCTGTCCGACGGCGAAAACCGCGTCCGGCCTTATCTCTTCAATCATCCGGCGATAATCCGTCACGGATTCATGATACCGTTTTGCCACGCCGTACCGGTCTGCAGTGGCATTGCACCGCTCTTCATCGATGTCGCAGATGCCTGCCATCTCGACGCCGTCCAGCGCCGCGACGGAAGGATATATTACGCTGTTCGCCCTGCCGCCCGCCCCGATCATGACCACTTTGAGCTTCTTCCCGATGTCCAAGGAATCCACCATCCTTTCCCTTTTATCCGTATAGCCGGATTCAACGACATGCACCGCACTGAAGTCTGCCGCCGGGTGCCGGCAATGAACTGCCCGGGCTCATGGACTGAGTCCTCTTCATTGACCGATCCTGTTCATGGTCTGAGTCCTCATCATTGACCGATCCTGTTCATGAACCTACCCGCACACCCTGCCTGTCATCCCAGAAGCATCTTTGCGTAATGCACATCCGAGGCAATGTATTTTCTAGTGTTCGCCTCGTCCGAGTACTCGTTCGTCAGGCAGACAACGCCTTCATATTCCCTGGCTTTCAGATAATCCGCAGTCCTGCTCCAGGATCCGAGTCCCTGCCCGCCTGTCGTCCAATAGACGGACCACTGCGCTTGTGAAGCCTCCGGCCCGTTCTGCCTGAGATAGAACGCATTCTTCAGATTCACCATGCAAAGATGGGACCAGGAAATATCGAGTCCCATTTCGGGCTCTTCCCCGGCGAGCCCGGCATGTGCCACATCCCAGATTGCCCCGATGTGCCTGGGATCGAAGGACCCGATCAGGCGCATCATCTGCATGGCATCCTTGACAAACCAGCCGCAGTGCATCTGAACGCCGACTTTTATTCCGTACTTCTCACAAAGGGGAATGATTCTCTCTAGCTCGCGCTTTGTCTTTTGTTCACTAGCCAAATAGCCAATGCCCTGATCGACATCCGCCATGATCCGGATCAACGGAATCCCGGATGCCTCACAGCCAGCGAAGATGCTTTCATCCGTGGAGCTTGCGACGCTGAATACCTTGAGTCCGAAACCGCCCAGTTTTCCGACCAGCTCGGGAAGACCCTTTTCCGCATTCGCCGGTTCGACCTGGTAGCCGGGGCGCAGCGGGAATTCAATGCCGTCGAAGCCCAGGCCGGCGACAAGCCAGCCCAGTTCTTCAATGGTTTCCTTTTTCCAGGGTTTTGTAAATACGGACAGTTTGATCCTCTTCTCGTCCATTCTCATTTCTCCTCTCGTTTCCTGCAAAGGCATGATTGCCTGTGTACCACTCAAGGCTGTCTTAACCACCGGTGACAATCATGATGCCGATATGGCTGCCTCGACCGCGATCATCTCCGATGTGCCGTCCTTGAAATGATTTCATCCTGCAGGTCCTTGTCGAACTGGGTGAAAAAGCCCGAAAACCCCGTTACCCGGACACGGAGGTTCCTGTACGCCTGAGGATTTTCCTGCGCCTTCGCCAGTTCGTCCGCCGAAATGTAGTTGATTTGCAGGTGAACCCCTCCCATCTTGAAATAGGTCTGCAAAAGGGAGGTCAGCAAATCTATCTTGTGATCACTGTCCGTCATGCTTCTTTCAAGATGGACGCCTACCGTCACGGATGAGGGAATTTTCACATACTCGATTTTGGAAGCCGACTTTAAAAACGCGGTGACGCCATTCCTGTCCTTCCCCGGACCAGCCGCGATGGTGGCGGCGAATTCGTCTCCGGCATGCCTGCCATCCGGCGTGGCTCCCGTATTCCTGCCGAATGCAATGTGGGCGAGTTCATACCCGGCCAGTGTGCCGAACGTATATTTCCCTCCGCGGACGGGCACCTTTTCTTCCACGATCGTACATAGTGTGTCAATAACACGGTTGACCAGGCTGTCCGCCGCATCGTCGTCATTGCCGAAGAAATGCCCGCGCTTCAAAATGTCAGCCCTGATGTCTTCGTATCCTTCCCAATCGGCATGAAGCATGGCTGCGAAATCCGACAGCCCGATTGATTTTTCCTCAAAGACAAACTGCCGGATGACGCTCAGGGAATCCGCCAGGTTGATCAGCCCCGCGGCACACCAGGTGCAGAAGTTGTATTTCGCCCCGCCTTTCGTGATGGGAAGCCCGCTTTCAATGCATCCGTCCGTGAGCAGGGATGGCAGCAGCATGGAATGCCTCATGGCGAGGAGATCCCTGCTTTCGGAAATCTCCAGGATGATGTCGATGTCTTTCTTCAGCATCCGGCCATATGCATCGTAGAAATCGTCGAACGTTTTTGCGGAACTTGTTTCACCAGCATGCACGAAGCACTGGCCAAGGGTCTTTTCGAGCGCCCTCAACAGGTTGAAGTGGCCTTCGGCGGAACCCATCTGCGACTGACCGGTCAGAATCAGCTCGTTGCAGCCGGACATGGAATAGTTGACGGCGTCTTCACGGGGGACGGCAAGCCGGTCAAGCCCGGCCAGAATGACCTCGTCGTTAAGAAACATGATGAGATCATGCCTCCCGATGTTTGAACACAATGCCTCCCGGAGTTCGGCGAACGTCGTCCGCGCCGTCCACCTGAATGATGCCTGCGGCCTCCAGATCGGCAGTTCTTCCACCGCCTTGAGCAGCATGGATGTGAGTGCATTGTGGCCATCCGTCCCATCAGGCCTGCAGCCGGATACGACCATGTGGTTGTTCCCGCTCCAAAGCTGGCTGCTGCCCAGGTACTCGAAAATCTTGACC
>CAZFWQ010000357.1:0-3902 GCA_964522755.1 uncultured Oscillospiraceae bacterium
TCCATTTCGGCAAGCCGGAACAGCAATGGCTGGACGACCTCACGGTGGACCAGGCACGGCAGTTCGCTGCGCAGGGGCATTTCGCCCCCGGTTCCATGCTGCCGAAGGTCGAGGCTTCCATCCGTTTTGCCGCTTCGAAGGAAGGCCACGTCGCGCTGATCACCCTGCTGGAGAATGCCCGGGACGGCCTCAACGGCCGGACGGGGACCCGGATCCATCAATAGACATAGGAGGTGCCAGGTGTTCATCCTCAATGTAAATGGAAAAGAAGTGTCTGCCGGACAGGATAAAAGCCTGCTCCGGTTTCTGCGGGATGACCTGCATCTGGTCTCCGTCAAGGATGGCTGCAGCGAAGGGGCCTGCGGAACGTGTACAGTGCTGGTCGACGGCAAGAAGGTAAAGGCCTGCACCCCGAAGGTCAGCACCCTGGCCGGCAGGAAGATTGTCACCGTTGAAGGACTGTCCCCGCGAGAACGGGAAGTCTATGTGCATTGCTTCGCCGAAGCAGGCGCTGTCCAATGCGGTTTCTGCATCCCGGGCATGGTCCTTTCCGCCAAGAGCCTGATCGACGTCAGCCCGCAGCCCTCTGCGGAAGAGGTTCGGCAGGCGATCCGAGGGAATATCTGCCGCTGTACGGGTTATAAGAAGATTGTCGAAGCCATTCTGGAGGCGGCACGTTTTTTTCGGGAGAATCGGCCGGTGCCTTTGCCCGAAACCGAAGCAACGATGAACTCCCGCTTCAAGCGGGTCGATGCCAAGGAGAAGATCCTCGGCAAAGGAGTATTTACCGATGATGTCACCGTCGAAGGGATGATCTATGCCAAAGCGCTGCGCAGCAGATACCCGCGTGCCATCGTGAACTCGATTGACTTTTCAAAAGCGCTTGCCCATCCGGACTGCGTGCGCATCCTCACCGCTGCCGACGTTCCGGACAACAAATCCGGCCATCTGGTGGCGGACTGGGATGTCATGATCCCGGCCGGCGGTACGACGCGCTACATCGGCGATGCCATCGCACTCGCCGCTTCTGTCCGCAAAGAAACGCTCGATGAGATCCTGGACCTCATCGACGTCGATTATACGGAGCTCCCTCCGGTGACCAGCCCGCTGGATGCGCTGAAGGCTGATGCGCCGCTCATCCATTCCTCCGGAAATGTGGTCCGCAAAGAGGTTCTCCGAAGGGGCAATGCCGATCAGGCGATTAAAAATTCAAGATTTGTAGTGACCCGCAAGTACAGGACGCCGTTTACCGACCATGCGTTCATGGAGCCGGAGTGTGCCATCGCGATGCCCGACGGCGACGGCGGCCTGCTGCTCTATACGGGATCCCAGTCGGTCTATGACGAGCAGCACGAGATTTCACGGATGCTCAAGATCCCGGCGGACAAGGTGCACAGCCATTCTATGCTGGTCGGCGGCGGGTTCGGCGGCAAAGAGGACATGAGCGTCCAGCACCACGCCGCGCTGATGGCGTGGTATACGGGGAAGCCGGTGAAAGTGAAGTTTTCCCGTCAGGAAAGTCTGAACTATCATACCAAGCGCCACGCGATGGAAATGGAATTCACCACGGCCTGCGACGAAAACGGCATGCTGACCGCGATGAAAGCCATCCTAATCTCCGATTCCGGTGCCTATGCATCCTTGAGCGGACCGGTCCTGCAGCGCGCCTGCACCCATGCGGCCGGCCCCTACAATTATCAGAACATCGACATCCTGGGGATCTCCGTATATACCAATAATGTCGTGGGCGGCGCTTTCCGGGGCTTCGGCGTCACGCAGAGCTGTTTTGCGACGGAGAGCAACATCAATCTTCTGGCCGAAATGGCGGGCATTTCGCCGTGGGAGATCCGCTGGCGCAATGCGATCCGGCCCGGGCAGGTGCTTCCCAACGGGCAGATCGCCGGCACCGACTGCGCCATGGCGGAATGCCTGGAGGCGGTGAAAGAAATCTATGAATCCAGCCCATATGCGGGCATCGCCTGCGCGCTCAAGAACAGCGGCATCGGCGTAGGCCTCCGGGACATCGGCCGGTGCATCATGTCCGTCGAGCAGGGCATCGTCCACGTCCGCACCTCGGCAGCTTGCATGGGCCAGGGCATTGCGACGATGTGCACGCATATGCTGTGCGAACAGACCGGACTTGATCCGGCGCTGGTTTTCGTCGAGCGTCCGGATACCGTTCGGACTCCAGACAGCGGGACGTCGACGGCATCCCGGCAGACCGTCTTTACCGGGGAAGCGGTGCGGCGTGCGGCGGAGCTGCTTCAGGCCGAACTGCAGTCGGGCCGGTCGCTGGCGGATCTCGAAGGTCAGGAATTTTCCGGCGAATTTTCCGGAATCACGGACCCGATGGGCAGCGACAAGGAGAACCCCGTCAGCCATGTCAGCTACAGCTACGCCGCCCAGGTCGTTGTCCTGGATGGACAGGGCCGGCTGCAGCGGGTCGTTGCTGCCTATGACGTCGGTACACCTGCCAACATCCAGGCCGTCGAAGGTCAGATCGAAGGCGGTGTCGTGATGGGGCTCGGGTTTGCGCTGACCGAGGACTTCCCGATGAAAGACGGCTATCCGCAGGCAAAATTCGCTACATTGGGGCTGCTGCGCGCCACGGATATTCCACCGGTCGACGTCCGGCTGGTCCGGTCGCCCGGCGCGAAGCTGCCGTATGCACATGGGGCGAAAGGAGTCGGCGAGCTTTGCCTGATCCCGACCGCACCGGCGTGTGCCCATGCGTATTACAGGCTGGACGGCCGGTTCCGCGCGACCCTGCCGCTTCAGGATACATTTTATAAAAAGCAGAAGTAACGCGGATCCATGGAAAGGGGGCCAGGGAATGATGAAAAAGCTGAAGATAGGCGGAGTGATTCCTGCCGCCGGTCTATCCGGGCGGATGGGTAATTTTAAACCACTTATGATGGTAGAAGGCAAGCCGGTGATTTTGCATTGCATCGACAGCGCCCTTCTGGCGGCAGTCGAGCCTGTTGTCGTGGTCCTCGGCTACCGAGGGCATGAAGTCGCCACATTGATCCGGGCCCGCTATACAACGGAAGAGATCCGTCTGGTATACAATGACAGCTATGCGGATACGGATATGCTGGCTTCGGTGAAGATCGGAATCCAGGCGCTTCCGCCATGCGATGCGTTTTTTCTGCTGCCCGGCGACATGCCTGCGGTGGACCCGAAAACGTTCACGGCAATCGCCGGACGGATGTCCGAAACAAGCGCGCTTTTGGTCTTCCCTTTAGCGGCCGGCAAGCAGGGGCATCCTGCCCTGATTTCGCATCGGTTCATCGGGAAGATTCTGGCGTTTGAAGGGGATGGCGGCCTGCAGACCCTCTGGGACCAGAATGTGGCGGAAACCGTTATCGTTCCGGTGGATGACGCCGGGTGCGGCATCGATATGGACACCATCGAGGACTATAATAAATTACTGTCTTATATGGAAAAGAAAGAGGCATTTCAACGGGAGCTCCCGAAGTAGGAAAATGAGGTGGCGAACATGAATATCAGCAGATCGGTAACCAAGAAAGACCATAAGGCAAAGGTCAGCGGAAAGTCGATGTATGTCGCTGATTTCCCGACAGAGGGGATGCTGTTCGGAAAACTGCTCCATTCGTCGAAAGCAAAGGCGCGTATCGTCGATGTCCGGCTGCCTGACCTGCCTGACGGGTATTACATCGTGGACAAGAACGATGTGCCCGGGCTGAATAGGGTCCATATCGTCATGGATGATATCCCTGTTTTCGCGGAAGACACGGTGGAATATATCGGCGATATCATCCTGGGCGCCAATGACGGCATCATTACCACTTTTGCCGTGGTCGCCGGCGTGGCCGGCGCGCGCCTGTCCGTGGGGGTGGTGCTCATCCTCGGCTTCGCCAACCTGCTGGCGGACGGCATCT
>CAZFWQ010000358.1:0-3068 GCA_964522755.1 uncultured Oscillospiraceae bacterium
GGTATGAGCCCATGGGGCATTTCATGCTTCCTCCTGCCGTTGCACCAAGACCCGTCACGCTGCAGGCGGCAACAGCGGCCGGCAGCAGTCCCCGCGTACAGGCGATTATCCGCCGGCAGCGGAATGAACCTGCAAAAGCTCACACCTGCAGATGATTATCGGCCGGAACCCCGAATCGGCCTGCAGGATCCTGGAAGGAAGGCCTTGTCATGATGAAAACCTTCTATGACACCATAGTCATCGGCTGCGGCACAGCCGGTATTTTTGCCGGATACGAACTGCGCCGGCTCTGCCCGGATATGGATATCCTCCTTCTGGAACAGGGTCACGACATCCGGCACCGCACCTGCCCGATCGTCACGGGCCAGGTTCCCGCCTGCATCAACTGCCCGTCCTGCGACATCATGAACGGCTTCGGCGGCGCAGGAGCCTTCTCGGACGGCAAATACAATTTCACGACCAAATTCGGCGGCTGGCTGAGCGATTACCTTGAAGCGAAGACCATCATGGACCTGATAGAATACGTAGACAGGATCAACGTATCGTTCGGCGCCACCTTGAAACGGTACACCACGGACTCGCCTGAAGCCCGGGAACTGTCCCGCCGCGCCCTTTCGCACGATCTCCACCTGCTTGACGCCTCAGTCAAGCACCTGGGAACGGAAAACAACCGTGAAATCCTGGCCAAGATGTATGACGACCTGATGGGAAAAGTGGAACTCGTCTGCAACACGGGCGTGGCGACCATCGAGCCTTATGACGGCGGATACCGGATAACGACGGGAAAAGGGGAAACGCTGGCCTGCAGGTTCCTGGTCGTGGCACCCGGCCGGTCCGGCGCGGAATGGTTTTCCACCCAGTGCCGCAGGCTTGGCCTCGACCTCATCAACAACCAGGTGGATATCGGCGTGCGCGTGGAATTGCCCGCCCGCATCTTCGAACACATCACGGACATCGTCTATGAGTCAAAATTCCTTTACAGGACCAAGCAGTACGGCGATTTGATCCGCACTTTCTGCATGAACCCGAACGGCCATGTCGTCAGCGAGAACGTGGACGGCATCATCACCGTAAACGGCCACAGCTACTCCGATCCGGCCCTGGCAAGTGAAAATACGAATTTCGCACTGCTGGTTTCTAACCGGTTCACAAAACCCTTCAATGAACCATACCAGTACGGAAAGCGCATTGCATCGCTTTCCAACATGCTTGGCGGCGGGGTCATCGTGCAGCGGTTCGGCGACTTGATCAAGGGGCGGCGCACAAACGAACACAGGATGTCGCAAAGCTTCACAAATCCAACCATGCAGGCCACCCCGGGAGATTTGAGCCTTGTCCTAACGAAACGTCATCTTGACAACATTATCGAAATGATCAACGCACTTGACAAGATTGCCCCCGGAACTGCGAATCACGACACCCTGCTGTACGGCGTGGAGGTGAAGTTCTACAGTTCCCGCCTGAACCTGACTTCGGATTTCGAGACCGTGCTGCCCGGCATGTTCGCCATCGGAGACGGTGCGGGCATTACGCGCGGCCTTTCCCAGGCAGCCGCATGCGGTGTCCATTCCGCCCGCGCCATTGCCAGGCGGATGCAGGAATAGGTTCGCATGTCCATGAAGGGCCAAGCCTGAAGGACATCGGCCCATGCATCCGCGGGAATGCGGGAATGTATGGTTTCAGTCACAGGAATGCGGGAATGCGCGGATGCATCCGCTGCAATGCGGGAACGCACGAATGCAGCCGGTCCGGCATGTACCCTTGCGGCTTCAAACGTCAGAGCCTCTTCGGCTTCCTCGGTCCCGAGGGAAATGACAGTACCGTACCCGAATTTGCCTTGGCTGCGGGAACAACCTTCTTGTCCAAGGCCTCACCGGCCAGGAGCACGGATTCGGCATTTTCGGCGGAATCCACGGAAAACCCGTTCAATGCGCGTTCCGGGTACAGTTCCATCATTCTGATCTCAGAGGGTGACCATCCCTTGAAACGCCATGCGGGCGCATGGAGCCATAAATCCGCGACCAGCTCCCCAAAACGCTTTTCCGCCGCTTCATCCGGATGGACAAGGGTTCGGTCCGCGAGGGCCATGGTCTGCTCAAGCGGTTCGCCCCAGCGGAAACGGTGCATCAGTTCCCATGCCATCCCTTCAGCCGCACCTGTGTTCAAGCCGTAACGCCCTTCAAGAAAAGAAATGAGGATCTCGGCTTCGCTTGTCACCTCGACAAACATCCATTCCCCCGCCAAATCCAACGTTTCAAGGGATGGCTTCCTGTAGGGCAAGTCGGGATACATTCCTTGCCTGAACCATATTTCACTTGCCTTGGCAGGATCGAGCGCGGTGTGCATCACAAGGCTTTCACCGATGGTGACTGCATCGCAAAAATCCTGCAGCTCCTGCACGTCCACGATGACCGTGTCCAAATCGATGGTTTCCCCGAGCAGTTCCGACAGAAGGACCTGCAGTTCTTCCATTGGCAGGACCCCATAATACTGATACATGCCGGCTATGATGCGCCGCCGGTTCGCATTCTGCAGCTGCGTGCGCGAAAGGCTCTGCATCGCATCCATCTGCAGCGCGTCGCGGACTTCGGGCAGCATGTAGAGTTCCGCCCTGCCTTCTTTCATTCTTGGAAACAAAAGCAGCCTGTCCCGAAAATAATACAGTTCGTACGGGGAAAAAAGCATCTCGGCCTGTTCGAACCGGACCACGCTGTCCGGACTGTCCACAACCTGCCGCAACAAACCGTACTGCCGGTCATCCATGTAGGGAACCTGCAGCCGGATCGCTTCCGGCAGCTGCCTTTGCAGCATGGCTTCCACCTGGAGACGCCGGAAAGCCGATTCAACGACGATGCCGTAGACCATGCAAAGCCCCATCAGTTCTTCCCGCTTGAGCAATGCCAGCGCCTCCTTCAGCGTTTTAGGCTCCGATTCGCTCCAATAGGCGGTTTCGAGTTCATGAAAATAGGCATGCAAATCAAACTGGACATCGTTTTCCTGCAGAAAAACACCCGGACCCTCCGACGGGAGGATGTCCGGCTGCATCACCTTCCTGGCCAGGCGGACAG
>CAZFWQ010000358.1:3078-3883 GCA_964522755.1 uncultured Oscillospiraceae bacterium
TGATTGATAATTTCAGATTGCTCCTTGATCTGAGTTGCCTGCCTGGCCAGGCGGACAGGCTTGATGCGCGCTGAAATCCGGATCAGTTCCTGGTTGACCGAATCCTGGTCAAAACGTTCGGGGTTCCACAGTCCGCGTTGTTTCGGATTCTTCAGGAGCCTGGCGTATCCCTGGGCGCCATCCACCTCTTGCGGGGGGGCGGCCCGCTCGCCACCGATGCAGCGGGGATAAACCGTTCCCGGCTCCCCTTCCGCGAGCCCCGCCACCTGGAGGGACAACACCCATCCGGAGTCCAGCCGGCAGGCGAACCTCAGTCCCGGTTGAAACAAATGCAGCAGTTTCCATGCCCCGCTGTCTTCCTGGACATCCGTTGCGCCATGGGTCAGAGTCCGGCTGCCGATATCGAAATGATACCCGTCGGAATCCTGCCATCCCAGCGTTGCCGCCAAAACGGACCTGAGCTGGTGGAACGTCATCCATCCCGGCACCTGCAGGCTGCGCCAGACAGGCGGACTTATGCCTTCAAGCAGGAAGCGGATATGGAACATGGAAGTCATTGCCATTTTTCCTCCTCTGGAACCGGCATATGCCGGCGGAAACGGATCAATCCGTGTTCTGCCGGTCTTTTTCGCGAATCTCCGTGCGTCGGATCTTTCCGCTGATGGTCTTGGGCAATTCCTTCACGAATTCAATGATGCGCGGATACTTGTAGGGTGCGGTATGCGTCTTGACATAATCCTTGATTTCCTGCGAGAGTTCCTCCGAAGGTTCATAACCCTTCCCGATGACGATGGTGGCCTTGACG
>CAZFWQ010000359.1:0-3880 GCA_964522755.1 uncultured Oscillospiraceae bacterium
TTACAGCGCATTTACAGGGTAGACTCCGCATGTAGAGCGGTATCCGCCGGTATTCCTGTCCTGCCTGCCTGTCCCCGCGGTCACGGCAGGCCAGCGCCCATGTGTCCGATGCCCGGTTCTCCAGGTCCAGCAGCTTGTGGATCAACGGATTGCGGTATTCGCCCCACTGGGAAGATTTTCCGATGATGGGCAGGGTTGCCTTGTGCCTCATGACGGCCAGCAGTTCCCGCCCGCGGTCCGTGAATCCGAGGACGCGGATGTACTGCGCATGGCCCGCATCGGCTACTTCGCGCGCAAGCTCGCCCGTCATGCCCGTCAGCAGTGCGCAGAGCATGCGCTGCACGCGGGTGCGCGGATATCGCGCGGTGGCTGCGGCGTCTACGATTTCCGAAAAGGAAAGGGCGTCGGCCGCAGCGGAACGAAGGCGGTTGTGGAGCCCCTGCTCCATCCAGGGAAGCGAGGCAAGTTCATTGTCCGTCGCCGTCCGGAGCAGTTGCAGAATCATGGGGAGGAACCGTTCTGCGGAGACCGGCGCGCGACCGGCCTCGATTTCGCGGCGGAGCACGGCGGAAACAGGCGCCGGCATGCCGGCGGCCGGGAATTCCCCTCCCGCCAGCGCCAGGCGGATGGCTGTCGCACTCGGGAAGGCATCCTCCAGGACAGGGTCATGGTAACCGCGCCCCACACGCGGGACGGTGCAGGGCTTCATGCTGCTGCCGCACCTCCGCAGCGCCTTCAGGTATTCGATTCCGAGAATATTGTTCGGGTTCCCGAGCACATCGGCGTCGGTGGGGAACTCCATCCATTCCGACAGTGCGGCCTGCCGCGCGGACGGAAATGACATCCCTTCATCAAGATGGATCCGCAGACTTGTCCGAAACCCTTCCGGTTCGGCTGCCAGTATGCCGGCAACCGCTTCGAGCCGGGGCAGCGAACCTTCCTCGCTGCCAAAAGAGATCGCGTCCACGATTCCCGTTGCACCGAGCGTGGTGACGGCCCCGGCGGCAAACGATTCGGCGGAGGCGCAGGAGAACGCTGCGGGGAGTTCCAGCACAAGGTCCACCCCGCAGCGGAGCGCCATTTCCGTCCGCGCGGCTTTCGAGCAGACAGACGGCTCCCCCCTCTGCACGAAATGTCCGCTGAGGACGCAAACCGTGTGGGTTGCCCCCGTTTCGGCGATTGAGGCCTGAATGTGGTGGCGGTGGCCGTTGTGGAATGGATTGTATTCGGCAGCGATGCCCTGGACTGTCATGTTCCCCATCATTCCCCCCGTATTCCATGGAATGTCATCCTGAAAACCGGCAAGGCTCCTTTTCCTGCATTGTAACACAGGAAACCGGCGTGCCGGACAAAAATAATTTGCCTTGCCGCTGCCCTCGTGGTACAATATTGGAGGTTCAGTTTGGTTTTGACGGAAGAGTGGGAGTGCCCCACTCTTTGCCTTTGTGTGTGGCGCTTGACGTGTATCGGACCCTGTCGGTGACGGGGCCCGGTCGGCATCGGTCCTGCCGGAGAGAGAAAACCAATTTCTGACAGGAGGTTGAATGACAAAAGGCGATTTGCTGGCCTTGGTCCGGAAGACAGCGGAACCCGCAGCGGAGCAGGCCGGTTGCGAACTGGTGGACGTCGAATTCGTAAAAGAAGGCGCCCACTGGTATTTGCGCGTTTACATCGATAAGGATGCGGGCATTTCGCATGAAGACTGCGAAGCGGTCAACGGCCCGGTAAGCGATATGCTGGACGCACAGGATCCTGTCGAACAGGCATACTTCCTCGAAGTGTCCTCGCCTGGCCTGGAACGCCCCCTCAAGACGGCGAGGGACTACGGGAAAGCCATCGGGCAGCCGGTTGAAATACGTTTCTACAAGCCCATCGGCGGAGTACGGCACTTGGAGGGGATACTCCGTTCGTTCGACGGTTCCGTCGTCACAGTGGAATCGGGAACGGAACAGATTGTTTCCCTCCCAGTGGCAGACATCGCCAAAATCAGCCGCAAATACGATTATTAGCGTTTTGGCGGACGCAGGGATCCATCTCGATGGAATCATCCCCGCATCCTATTCCACCCCGCAGGGAAAAGAGATTCTTCTCTGGCTCCTTGGACGCCGGACGGCATGACCGGCGGCACGGACGGCAAAAAAAGTGAAAGACTGGAGGAATGACACGGATGAGCGCTGAATTGATTCATGCTCTCGAACAGCTTGAAAAGGAACGGGGCATACACAAGGACATCCTGATAGACGCCATAGAGCAGGCCCTGATCTCCGCATACAAGAAGAACTTCGGTTCTTCTCAGAATGTGGAAGTCAACATTGATGCCGGCACGGGCGATATCCGCGTATACGCTTTGAAAACCATCGTCGACGAGGTGATGGAGCCTGCCGAGGAAATGTCGCTCGAACAGGCGAAACGGTTCGGTGCCGATTTTGAGGTCGGCGACATGGTCGAGGTGGAGGTGACCCCCCGCAAATTCGGGCGCATCGCGGCCCAGACGGCCAAGCAGGTTGTCATGCAGCGCATACGCGAGGCAGAACGGGAAATCGTGTTCGGCGAATTCGCCAGCCATGAGGAAGACATCCTGACAGGCGTCGTCTCCCGTTTCGACCGCAAGAACATCGTCATCGACCTCGGGCGTGTGGAAGCCGTGCTGCCTCCGGGCGAACAAACTCCGGGCGAACGCTACAACATCCACGACCGCATTAAGGTTTATGTCGTCAATGTGAAGAAGACCAACAGGAGCCCCCAGATATATGTGTCGAGGACGCATCCCGGTCTCGTCAAGCGCCTGCTTGAGCTTGAGGTGCCGGAAATCAGCGACGGAACCGTCGAAATCAAGACCATCGCCCGTGAAGCCGGATCACGGACCAAGCTCGCCATTCATTCGCGCAATGAAAACGTGGATCCGGTCGGTGCATGCGTCGGCCAGAAGGGAAGCCGCATCCGCGCCATCGTGGACGAACTGCGCGGCGAGATGATCGACGTCATCAAGTGGAGCCCCGTGCAGGAAGATTACATCGCCAGCGCGCTGAGTCCCGCGAAGGTGGTCCAGGTAACGCTTCATGAAGACAGCCGCATTGCACGCGTGGTCGTTCCGGATTACCAGCTTTCGCTCGCCATCGGCAAGGAAGGGCAGAACGCAAGGCTTGCCGCCAAGCTGACGGGATGGAAAATCGACATCAAGAGTGAATCCCAGATGCGCCAGCTGCTGGAAATGCAGCTGTTCAGCGGAAGCCAGGCCCAGTACGGTCAGGATGGGGAAGACCTCTTCGACGGCGAGGATAACCTGTTCGGAGATCAGGACGCATTGTATTCGCCGGAACAGGAAGAGGCCCGCATCGGCGACACTGCTGCAGCGCAAGGCACGGATCAGGCCGGGGAAGGCAGTCTGCCGGCAGCGACGGAAGCGGAAGAAGATGAATTGCCGGATGCCGGAGTTGCGGCCGGGGAAGAGGTACCGATTCCGAATCCGCCGCAAGACAAGGCATGAAAACCAGGAAGATTCCCATGCGGCGGTGCGTCGGATGCAGGGAGATGAAGGAAAAACGCACCCTCGTGCGCGTGGTGCGCAACCAGGAAGGCCGGGTGGCCGTCGACCCGTCCGGCCGCATGAATGGACGCGGCGCCTATCTGTGCAGGGATGCGGCCTGCGTCGAAAAAGCCCGCAAGGCCCGTGCCCTGGCCCGGGAATTCTCAACGGAGATATCCGATGAGCTGTACCAGGAAATTGCCACCCTGATGGAGGATCATGTCGGAAAGTAAAACGGAAAGCATGACTGAAAGTAAAATGGAAAGCAAAACAGAAAGCAAAACATACGGCTGGGTGGGGCTTGCCCGCAAGGCGGGGAAAATCGTCGCAGGCGACGCGCTATGCGAAGATGTG